>RFHQ01000095.1 GCA_003695765.1 Gammaproteobacteria bacterium | reverse complement strand
GGAGCAGGCCCTGAAACGCATCGGCGAGCTGGAGAAGGCCATGTACCGGCACGCCCGCGACCTGGAGTTCGAGGAAGCGGCCCGGCTTCGCGACCAGATTCAGGCGCTCCGGGAATCGCTGGTCGGCACAGCGCGCATTGGCACCTGATGTCTGGTGCCCCGGCTCCGGCGAGCCTCATCTCCATGGCTCGCTTCGCTGCGCTTTACTTCCGATGAGGCTCGCCGGAGCCGGGGCGGAGCACTTGCCGGTGGCGGGTAGAGCGAAGCGAGCCATGGAGACGGGGCCCCTTGCCCCGGGCCCTGCGTTTTCGGTATCGTTCCGATCCCTCTGAGGAGGCCAGACGCAGGCGCGTAGCTCAGTTGGTTAGAGCGCTACCTTGACATGGTAGAGGTCGTTGGTTCGACTCCAATCGCGCCTACCACTTTTATATGCAGCGAAGCGGCCGCCCGGCCGCTTTCTTGTTGGAAGACTTGCAATGCCCACGGTGACGCTGCCAGACGGAAGCACCCGCAGCTACCCTGAGCCGGTGACGGTCGCCGACATCGCCGCCGACATCGGCCCAGGGCTGGCCAAGGCGGCCGTGGCCGGCCGGGTCGACGGCTGCTTGGTCGACACCAGCTTCCCGGTCGACCACGATGCCGAGGTCGCGATCGTCACCCCCCGCGACCCGGAAGGGCTGGAAGTTCTGCGTCACTCGACCGCCCACCTGCTGGCGCAGGCCGTACAGGAACTGTTCCCGGACACCCAGGTGACGATCGGGCCGGTGATCGAGGACGGCTTCTATTACGACTTCGCGCGCGACGAGCCGTTTACGCCCCAGGACCTCGAGGCGATCGAGAAACGCATGCAGGAACTGGCCGCGGCCGACCTGCCGGTGCAGCGCGAGGTCTGGTCGCGGGACGAGGCGATCCGCTTCTTCGAGTCCCAGGGCGAGAAATACAAGGCCGAGATTATCCGCGAACTGCCCGAAGACGAGGAGATCAGCCTCTACGGCCAGGGCGAGTGGAAAGACCTCTGCCGCGGACCGCATGTGCCCAGCACCGGGCACATCAAGGCCTTCAAGCTGACCAAGCTGGCCGGCGCCTATTGGCGCGGCGATGCCCGCAACGAGCAGCTGCAGCGGATCTACGGGACGGCCTGGCCGGACAGGAGGGCGCTGAAGCAGTACCTGAAGCGGCTGGAGGAGGCCGAGCGTCGCGATCACCGGCGCATCGGCCGCGAGCTGGACCTGTTCAGCCTGCAGGAAGAGGCCGGCGGCGGCCTGGTGTTCTGGCACCCGAAAGGCGCCCGGATCCGGCGCGTCATCGAGGATTTCTGGCGGGAACAGCATGCCGCGGCCGGTTACGAGCTGCTGTATACGCCGCATATCGCCCTGCAGACGCTGTGGGACACGTCGGGGCATACCGATTTCTACCGCGAGTCGATGTACCACCCGATGGAGGAGGACCACCAGCTCTACCAGCTGAAGCCGATGAACTGCCCGTTCCACGTGCTGATCTACAAGAATGCGCTGCGCTCCTACCGCGAGTTGCCGATCCGCTGGGCCGAGCTGGGCACGGTCTACCGCCACGAGATGTCGGGCGCCCTGCACGGGCTGATGCGGGTCCGCGGCTTCACCCAGGACGACGCGCATATCTTCTGCCGGGAAGACCAGATCGCCGACGAGATCCTGCGCATCCTCGACCTGACGATCTTCATGCTGGAATCCTTTGGATTCAAAGAGTTTTCAATCAATCTTTCCACAAAACCTGAGAAGGCGGTCGGCAGCGACGAGATCTGGGACAAGGCCACCGGGGCGCTGCGCGAGGCGCTGGCGGCCAAGGGCCTGGCCTACGAGCTGGACGAGGGCGGCGGTGCCTTCTACGGGCCCAAGATCGACGTCAAGATTCGCGACGCGATCGGCCGCGAGTGGCAGTGCTCGACCATTCAGCTCGACTTCAACCTGCCGGAGCGCTTCGACATGGAGTATGTCGCCGAGGACGGCGAGCGGCGGCGGCCGATCATGATTCACCGGGCGCTGCTCGGTTCGATCGAGCGCTTCTTCGGCATTCTGATCGAGCACTACGAAGGGCGCTTCCCGGCCTGGCTGGCGCCGGTGCAGGCCATGATCCTGACGATCACGGACCGCCAGCGCGACTATGCCGAGAGGCTTGTGGAACTGCTGAAAAATCAGGGTCTTCGCGTCGAGGCCGACTTGAGAAACGAAAAAATCGGCTTTAAAATCCGCGAGCACACGTTGCAGCGCGTTCCGTACCTGCTGGTCGTTGGGGACCGGGAGGCGGACAGCAACACCGTGGCCGTGCGCACGCGAGGCGGCAAGGACCTGGGCAGCATGCCGGTGGCGGAATTCGCCGAGAAGCTCCAGGCCGAGCTCGCGAGCCGCGGCCGTACTTGTATGGAGGACTGAAACGATCGCCGCGAAAAAGCGCGTACGCAGGAACGACGAAATCGATGCAAGAGAAGTTCGGGTCATCGGGGCCGACGGCGAACAGGTCGGCGTGATGTCACTGGACGCGGCGCTGGATCTCGCGGCGGATGCCGGACTGGACCTGGTCGAGGTCTCGCCCAATGCAGACCCGCCGGTCTGTCGGGTCATGGATTACGGCAAGTTCCAGTTCCAGCAGAACAAGAAGGCCCACGAGTCCAAGCGCAAGACGAAGCAGATACAGATCAAGGAGGTGAAGTTCCGCCCCGGAACCGAGGAGGGTGACTATCAGGTCAAGTTGCGCAACCTCGTTCGCTTCCTGACCCAAGGAGACAAGGCGAAGATCACGCTGCGTTTCCGCGGGCGTGAAATGGCCCACCAGGAACTTGGCGTCAAGTTGCTGAAGCGGGTCGAAAGTGACCTGTCCGAACTGGCGGTGGTCGAGCAGTACCCGAAGCTCGAAGGCCGCCAGCTCGTGATGGTGATGGCGCCAAAGAAAAAGTGAGTGATGGCCGGGTCGCATGACCCGTCCGTAACCCGCCTGCCCCGGTCCACGGATTCGGTTCAGGCCAAGGAGCAAGACGATGCCGAAGCTGAAAAGCAATCGCGGCGCGGCGAAGCGTTTTCGTCGCACCGGCAAGGGCGGTTTCAAACGCGCCCAGTCACATCTCAATCACATCCTGACCAAGAAGAGCTCCAAGCGGAAGCGTCACCTGCGGCCGCTCGCGCCGGTTGCTGACTGCGACCTGAAAGCCGTGCGCCGCATGCTGCCCGACTGAGGTCGCGCACCGGCAGATACCGCAGCAGCCAGAGCAGAGGAGTTCATCATGGCAAGAGTCAAACGGGGCGTCATCGCCCGTGCACGTCACAAGCGCGTGCTGTCCAAGGCGAAGGGTTACTACGGGGCCCGCAGCAAGGTCTTCCGTGTCGCCAAGCAGGCCGTCACCAAGGCCGGCCAGTATGCCTACCGCGACCGGCGGCAGCGCAAGCGGCAGTTCCGCGCGCTGTGGATCCAGCGCATCAATGCAGCCGCCCGGCTGAATGGCCTGTCATACAGCCGCTTCATCAACGGCCTGCACGTCGCCGGCATCGAGATCGACCGCAAGCTGCTGGCCGATCTCGCGGTGCACGATGCCCAGGCCTTCGCGGCGCTGGCCGAGCAGGCCAAGGCGGCTCTCGGCGCCAGATCCTGAGCGCGCCCGGCCGCGGTGCCGGAGCATTAGCCGGGTGCAGGAACTGGAGCAACTGCTGAGCCGCGCGCAAGCGGCGATCGATGGCGCCGCCGATCTGGCGGCGCTGGACGCCGTGCGCGTGCAATACCTGGGCAAGAAGGGCGAACTGACGGCCCGGCTGAAACAGCTCGGCTCGCTGCCGCCGGAGCAGCGGCCGGCGGCCGGCCAGGCGATCAACCGCGCCAAGCAGACTTTGCAGGCGGCGTTGCAGGCACGTCGCAGCGAACTCGAGGAACAGGCACTCGCGCAGGCACTCGCCGCCGGCGCCGTGGACGTGACGCTGCCGCCGCGTGGTGAGCAGCCCGGTGGCCTGCACCCGGTCACCCGCACGCTGGAGCGCATCGAGGCGATCTTTCGCGCTGCCGGTTTCGCGGTCCACGCCGGCCCGGAGATCGAGGACGACTTCCACAACTTCACTGCGCTCAATATCCCGGAGAATCACCCGGCGCGAGCGATGCACGACACCTTCTATTTCGGCTCGGGCAAGCTGCTGCGCACGCACACCTCGCCGGTGCAGATCCGCTCGATGCTGGCCCAAGGCGCGCCGATCCGGCTGATCGCGCCGGGGCGCGTCTATCGCTGCGACTCGGACCAGACCCATACGCCGATGTTCCACCAGGTCGAGGGCCTGGTCGTCGATCGCGGCATCAGCTTCGCCAATCTGAAATCAGCGCTGCACCAGTTCACGGAGCGTTTCTTCGAACGCCCGGTCGAGCTGCGTTTCCGGCCGTCCTATTTCCCGTTCACCGAGCCATCGGCCGAGGTCGACGTGCGTTCGGAAAGCGGCCGCTGGCTGGAGATCCTCGGCTGCGGCATGGTGCACCCGAAGGTGCTGGAAAACGTCGGCATCGACCCGGAGGAATTCACCGGCTACGCCTTCGGCATGGGCGCGGAACGGCTGGCGATGCTGCGCTATGGGGTCGATGACCTGCGCCTGTTCTTCGACAATGACCTGCAGTTCCTGCAGCAGTTCAGCCGGGTGCAGCCATGAAGGTCAGTATCGACTGGCTGCGCGAGTGGCTGGATCTGCCGGCCGACCCGGAGGAGGTGGCCGAGCGCCTGACCAGCCTGGGCCTGGAGGTCGACAGTATCGAGCGCCTCGGCGAGGGGCTCGAGCACATCGTCGTCGGCGAAGTGCGCGAGGTCAGCCGCCATCCCGATGCCGACCGGCTGTCGCTGTGCCGCGTCGATGTCGGCGGCGCGGAACTGCTCAATATCGTCTGCGGCGCCGCCAACCTGCGGGCCGGCGGCCGCTATCCCGTCGCTCTGCCCGGGGCCGTGCTGCCCGGCGGCCTGAAGATCGAGCGCAGCAAGATCCGCGGCGAAACCTCGGACGGTATGCTCTGTTCGGCCTTCGAGTTGCAGCTGGCGGAGACGGCGGACGGCATCATGGAACTGCCGCCGGACTTGCCGCTGGGCGAGCCGATCGCGCGGGCCTTGCGCCTGGACGATGCGGTGCTGGACATTGACCTGACCCCGAATCGTGCCGACTGTTTCTGCGTCGCCGGCATCGCCCGCGACCTGGCGGCGGGTCTGCGCAGCGACTTGCGGTTGCCGCGGGTCGTTCCGGTCCTGCCCGTGAGCGAGGTCTGCGTCGAGCTGCGCCTGGACGATCCGGCCGCTTGCCCGCGCTTCGCGGGCCGGGTGATCACCGAACTGAACCCGGCGGCAGAGACGCCGGAATGGATGCAGAGCCGGCTGCTGCGCGCCGGTGTACGCCCGATCCACCCGGTCGTCGATGTCACCAATTACGTCATGCTGGAATTCGGGCAGCCGATGCACGCCTATGACCTCGACCGCCTCACCGGCGGGCTCAGCGCGCGGCGCGCCCGCGACGGCGAGCGCTGCGAACTGCTCGATGGCCGGGAAGTCGAGCTGGACGAATCGCTGCTGATCATCGCCGACGAGGCCGGCCCGGTCGGACTGGCCGGCATCATGGGCGGGGCACGGACCGCGGTCCAGGACAGCAGCCGGAACATCTTTCTGGAAGCCGCTTTTTTCAGTCCGGCGGTCATCGCCGGCCGCGCCCGCCGCCTGGGGCTGCACACGGACGCTGCGACCCGCTTCGAGCGTGGCGTGGATCCGGAGCACCAGCTGCGCGCGATTGAGCGGGCAACGGCGCTGCTGCAGGAGATCACCGGCGGGCGGCCCGGTCCGGCGACCGAGGTCGTCGTGGCCGAGCAGCTGCCGCAGCGGAGGCCGGTGCGGCTGCGCCGCGAACGCCTCGCCCGCCTGCTGGGAACCGCGGTGCCGGACGATGCGGTCGCCGACATTTTCGAACGGCTGGACATGCAGGTCGCGAGCGATGCCGACGGCTGGCGAGTCACGCCGCCGCCGGCCCGCTTCGACATCGAGCGGGAAGAAGACCTGGTCGAGGAGGTGGCCCGCATTCACGGCTACGACCGCATCCCGGAGACGCCCGGTGAGATGCCGGCTCTGCTGGGCGCAGCCAGCGAACACGCGGTGCCGCTCGCGCGGGCACGTCTGACCCTGGTCGAGCGCGGCTATCACGAGGCGGTGACCTGGAGTTTCACCGACCCCGATCTGGATGCCCGTTTCTCGGGTGGCGGGCCGGGCCTGCCCCTGGCCAACCCGATCTCCGGCGCGCTGAGCGTCATGCGCCAGTCGCTGTGGCCCGGGCTGGCGCTGGCCGTGCAACACAACGTCAAGCGCCAGCAGGAACGCGTGCGCCTGTTCGAGACCGGCCTGCGCTTTCAGCGGCGTGGTGACGAAGCCGAGGAGATCCCGGTGATCGCCGGCATCGTTTTCGGCAGCCGCTGGCCCGAACAGTGGGCGCTGCCGGACGAGCCGGTGGATTTCTTTGACATAAAGGGCGACGTCTTGGCCTTGACCGCGCTCAGTGGCGCCAGTGAGCAGTTCGCCTGCGAGGCGGCCGAGCACCCGGCGCTGCGCCCCGGCCGCGCCGCCCGCCTGTGCCGCGAAGGCGAGCCCATCGGCTGGCTCGGCGAGTTGCACCCGGAACTGGTGGCGCGCCTGGAATTGCCGTCGGCGCCGCTGCTGTTCGAGATCGAGACCGCGCCGTTGCTGGCTTCGGCGGTGCCGGCCTTCCGTTCGCTGTCGCGTTTTCCGGCGGTTCGTCGCGACCTCTCGCCGGTGGTGGCCGAGACGGTTCCGGCGGGCGAGTTGCTGGCCGCTGTGCGCCACGCGGCCGGGCCGCTGCTACGCGAACTAAGGCTGTTTGACATTTACCGCGGCGACAAGGTCGAGACTGGATCCAAGAGTGTGTCTTTAGGCTTGATTTTGCAGGATACATCGCGCACCCTAACCGACGCCGACGTGGACGAGGTGATGCAGGCCGTCGCCGAGCAGCTGCGCCGTGACTTCAATGCCACCATCCGAGAATAAGTCAACATGGCACTGACCAAGGCAGACATGGCGGAATCCCTGTTCAACGAACTGGGATTGAACAAGCGTGAAGCGCGCGAACTGGTCGACGTTTTTTTCGAAGACCTGCGTGCGGCGTTGGCAAGCGGGGAACAGGTCAAGCTGTCCGGTTTCGGCAACTTCGACCTGCGGGACAAGAATCAAAGGCCCGGCCGTAATCCGAAGACCGGAGAGGAGATTCCGATCACGGCGCGTCGCGTGGTGACTTTCCGGCCCGGCCAAAAACTAAAAGCCCGAGTAGAAGCCTATGCTGGAACCGGGGAATAACGACGAGCTGCCACCGATCCCGGGAAAGCGCTATTTCACGATCGGCGAAGTCAGCGAGCTGTGTGCGGTCAAGCCGCATGTGCTCCGGTACTGGGAGCAGGAATTTCCGCAGCTGAAACCGGTGAAGCGGCGCGGCAACCGCCGCTACTACCAGCGCCAGGACGTGCTGATCATCCGGCAGATCCGCAGCCTGCTCTACGACGAAGGCTTTACCATCGGCGGCGCCCGGCAGCGGCTGACCGGCGAGCAGGCCAAGTCGGACCTCACGCAGAGTCAGCAGATCATCAAGCAGATCCGCGTCGAACTGGAAGATATCCTCAAGCTGCTGCGTCGCTGAGTCCGCCCGCCGGCGACCGTTTGGCGCTATCATACCGGCCGTGACCGGCCCGCCACTCGGGCGCGGCCCGGGCAAGGATCCGATTCGGGGCGTGGCGCAGTCTGGTAGCGCACCTGCATGGGGTGCAGGGGGTCGGAGGTTCGAATCCTCTCGCCCCGACCAGGTCCTTGCCGATGACCACCGCGGTGCCCGGTTGCAGCTCCGCAACAGATCCCGAAAACCGCCTGCCGCCTCCGTGGCGGCTGTGCTACGCTCGCGCCAACGGTCGGCCCGGATCGGCGCGCTGCGCGCTCGCGGCCGGTGGCGCACAGGGGGAAACAGCACGGTGTCCAGCATGAAGCGAATCCTGATCGTGGTGGTCGTCGCCGGCCTGGCATGGCCGCCGACGGCGGCAGCGCAGTCGACGGTCGTCGAGGAAATCATCGTCATGGCGCGCAAGGTCGAAGAGAGCCTGCAGGACGTGCCGGTGTCGATCGTCGTCATGGGTGGTGACAAGATGAGCGAGGCAGGCATCACCAAGATCGAGGAGCTGGTGCCCTATTTGCCGAATTTCGCGATGTCCGAGACCGGCATCGGCACCAATCTCTACGTGCGCGGCATCGGCTCCGGCATCAATCAGGGTTTCGAACAGTCGGTCGGCATGTACATCGACGGCGTCTACTACGGCCGCGCCCAGCTGATCCGCGCCCCGTTCCTCGATCTCGCCCAGGCCGAGGCCCTGCGCGGTCCGCAGGTCACCCTGCTGGGCAACAACAGCATCGCCGGCGCGCTGATCCTGCGCACGGCGAAGCCGAGTGACGAGTTCGAGACCTCGCTGAACCTGCTCGCCGGCGAGGACGACGAGCGCGAGGTCACCGGCGTGATCTCCGGCCCGCTGTTCGGCCAGCTGTCGGCGCGGCTGGCCGGACGTTACCGGACGCTCGGCGGCTACCTGAAGAACAATATCCTCGGCCGTGACGAGCCCGACCGCACGGAGACCAGCGGCCGCCTGACCCTGTTGTGGAGTGCCGACAATTGGGATGCGACCCTGAAGCTGGAGCGCAACGAATTCAACGTCAAGGGCCGGCAGATCGAGATCATCCGCGACGACCCGTCGGTGACCCGCGGATCCAGCCCGACTGGTTTCAGCAACAATACCGGCAGTTCCGCACTGTGGCAGCCGGGCTTCACCTACCTGCAATACCTTGGCCAGTTCTTCGACCCTGACCCCCGGATCCAGAACGGCGAGCAGGACTTCGTTCGTGGCTCCAACGGCGATCGCAGCGACAACACCGTCAACGCCGTGGTCGGCACGATCAATATCGACATCGGCGAGCACACGCTGACCGCCGTGTCCGGATACCTCGAGTACGAGTACAGCGAACTTTGCGACTGCGATTTCACCGGCGCGGACCAGTTCCAGCTGTTGTCGGAAGAGGACTACTGGCAGTTCAGCCAGGAGTTGCGCCTGACCTCGCCGCAGGACCGGCGCCTGCGCTACATGGTCGGCCTCTACTACCAGCAGGACGAGCTCGACTTCGGCGACCAGATCTTCCTGCCGATCGGCAGCGGCGTGGCCAAGCTGGTCGGCTACGCGACCACCGGCGACCCGAACGGCGCAAATGCGTCGATCGGCAATACCTCGGCCTTCCGCGACTTCCGGCAGAATGCCTGGAACAGCGCAATCTTCGGACAGCTGAGCTTTGATATCACGGATCGCTGGCGGGGTGAACTGGGCCTGCGGTTTGCGAAGATCGAGAAAGAAGCGGTGCGCATCCTGCAGGAGGGCGATCTGAGCCGCCGGCCCTTCGATCTCACCGACCCGAACGATTTCGCCCGGCTGTCCACTGGCGCCGTGCTGTATTCGTCGATCTTCCAGGCCGCCTTCCACCAGCTCGGCGGCAGCCGCGAGGAAGACCAGTGGTCCTTCGAACTGGTCAGCGAGTTCGACCTGACCGACGATGTCATGCTGTATGGCTCGGTCAAGAAGGGCAACAAGTCCGGCGGCTTCGACGTGCGTTCGAACAGCGAGCCGGACCCTGGCACGACCGGTGCCGGCGTGCTGTACCCGGCCTCGCTGCAGGCCACCGTGGCCAACAACGTCAAGCCGGGCTCCTTCGAATTCGAGGACGAGAAGGCGCTGGCCTTCGAACTTGGCTCCAAGCTGGTGCTGGCCGGCGGCGCAGCCGACCTGTCGGTGGCGCTGTTCCGCACCGAGTACGAGAATCTGCAGGTCAGCATCTTCGATGGCACGCTGGGCTTCAATGTCGGCAATGCGGCCGAGGCGACGACCCAGGGCGTCGAACTCGACGGCCGCTGGCGCATCAACGACAACTGGATGCTCAACGGCTCGCTGGCCTATCTGGACTTCGAGTTCGACAAGTTCCCGAACGGCCAGTGCAATCAGGGCCAGCCCCCGGATACGCCGGACGGCAACTGCGACTACAGTGGCAAGACCAACCAGTATGTCGCGCCCTGGTCCGGCTCCTTCAGCCTCAACTATGAGCGGCAGCTCGGCGAGCTGCTGTTCCGCGGAACCTTCGACCTGCTGTTCACGGATTCCTATCACCCGTCGCAGAACCTGGATCCGCGGGTCAAGCAGGATGCCTACGCGAAACTGAATCTGCGCCTCGCGATCGGCGACCCGGACGGGCGCTGGGAGCTGGCGGTGCTGGGACGCAACCTGACGGACGAGACCATCGTGACCTATGCGAACGACACGCCGCTGGCCTTCAGCCAGTTCGGTTCGCCTTCGTGGTATGGCTTCCTGGACCGGCCACGCAGTTTCGCCGTGCAGGGCTTCCTGCGCTTCCCCTGAGCGGCGGCGTGGCGAAAATGCCCGGTTCCGGGTGTGCTGGCGACGGCCGGCCTGCGCCAAGCGACTGGAGCGAGCCTGAGCAATCTGTCGCAAGGTCTTGAAAACGTGGCGGTAAACCCTGCGCCAGAGGCAGGGAAGTTGCGGATTATGTTGACTTTTCTTTTAGCTTGGAAGGGCGTAGGATACGCCGCGTAAGGAAAGACCCGCACACGCTGGAGGATCATGATAGGCCCGGTTCCGATCGGGC
>RFHQ01000094.1 GCA_003695765.1 Gammaproteobacteria bacterium | reverse complement strand
CTTTGGATAGGAGAACCACTCGGGGATATCCAGGCCTTCCTGCAACCGACGGCGAAATTCGGTGCCGGAGATGTTCAGCACTTTCTCTCCGGGGCGCACTTCGTCCTCGGCGACGTATTCGGCGCGATCCTCGACATAGACCATCATGCGGAACGGCACCATCGTGATGTCCAGTTCCTGCTCGTGCTCGCGGAACAGTTCCTGGGCGTCGTAAGGCCCATAGAACGGCTCGCCCTTGGAGTCATTGCCCGGCCCGGCATGATCCCGGCCGACGATGAAGTGGGTGCAGCCGTAGTTCTTGCGGATGATCGCGTGCCACAGCGCCTCGCGCGGGCCGGCCATGCGCATCGCCAGCGGCAGCAGGCTCAGCGTGGTCGTCTGCTCCGGGTATTCCTCCAGCACGTGTTCGTAGCAACGCACCCGCGTGTAATGGTCGACGTCTCCGGGCTTGGTCATGCCGACGACCGGCTGGATCAGCAGATTGGCCTCCGCTTCGCGGGCCGCGCGGAAGGTCAGTTCCTGGTGCGCCCGGTGCAGCGGGTTGCGCGTCTGGAAGGCCACGACCTTGCGCCAGCCCAGCTTGCGGAAGCGCCCGCGCAGCTCGGCCGGGGAATCGCGCAGCAGCTTGAAGTCATAGTGATTGGGGGGCTCGACGCCACGCAGCCGGCCGCCGAGATACACCGGCCCGGCCTGGTGCATCAAGTAATGCACCGCCGGATGCTTCTCGTCCAGCGTACCGAAGGCCAGGCGCGCCTCCTCGGCCTTGTCCGGCACCCATTTGTCGCTGATCTCCATGGTCGCGATCAGCACGCCTTCCTGATCGCGCAGCGCGATCGCCTGGCCTGGCTCGACGCTGTCGGCAAACGCCTGGCTGACATCCAGCGTGATCGGCATCGGCCACAGGGTCCCGTCCTGCAGGCGCATGTCGGTCAGCACACGCTGGTAGTCGGCCTCGCCGAGGAAGCCTTCCAGCGGCGAGAACGCCCCGTTCAACAGCAGTTCGATATCGCAGAGCTGCCGCGGCGTCAGATCCCAGGATGGATAGTCGCGGGCCGCCTGCTTCTCCGCATCCGCCGCGGCTTCGCCAAGATATAATTCCTTCAGCACGCCCCCGTGGGGCTCCTTGAATGCTCCCATTGTCTCCAGCTTCCTTCAGCATCGCCTGGCCGCTGCCCCGGAGCGGAACAGGTCCAGCGCATACGAAGCGGCGCACCGCCGGTGCGCCGCGAAATCCCGGCCGGAAGCGCTCCGGCCGCGGTCAGAACGGAATATCGTCGTCCTCGAATTCCCCTGCCGGCTGAGCCACCGGCTTGCGTGCCGGCGCCCCGGTCGCCGGCGCGGCCGCCGGGCCGCCGCCGCGGCCGCCGAGCATCTGCATCTGGTCAGCGACGATTTCCGTGGTATAGCGATCGTTGCCGTCGCGGTCCTGCCACTTGCGGGTCTGGATCCGGCCCTCGACGTAGATCTGCGAGCCCTTGCGGAGGTACTCCTGCGCGACCTCGGCCGTGCGGCCGAACAGTACGATCCGGTGCCATTCCGTGGTCTCGACGAATTCGCCGCTCTCCTTGTCCCGGCGGCTGTCCGTGGTGGCGAGCCGCAGATTGGCCACGGCCGTGCCGCTCTGCGTGTACCGGACCTCGGGATCTGCGCCCAGGTTGCCAATCAGGATCACCTTGTTCACTCCGCGTGCCATTTTGGCTACCTCGGCTAAGTGTTTGTTTATATGATACTTTCTATTTTTCGCCCGGCGGCCGGACCGCCGGCGGGCTGACTATTGTATGCGGATGGAGGGCAAAAAACAGCGCCGAATCCGGCATAACCTTATGAATTTGCGAGCGGCGGGCATTTTGGGGCCCGGCCGGGAAACTCGTATAGTTATCCGTTGGCTCGCAATCCGGCAGAGCGCATGCACAGCATCAGTATCCGCGGCGCCCGCACCCACAATCTGCAGGACATCAGCCTGGACCTGCCGCGCGACCGGCTGATCGTGATCACCGGCCTGTCCGGGTCCGGCAAGTCTTCGCTGGCCTTCGACACGATTTACGCCGAGGGCCAACGCCGCTATGTCGAATCGCTGTCGGCCTACGCCCGGCAGTTCCTGTCGATGATGGAAAAGCCGGACGTCGATCATATCGAGGGCCTGTCGCCGGCCATTTCGATCGAACAGAAATCGACCTCCCACAATCCGCGCTCGACCGTGGGCACGGTCACCGAGATCTATGACTACCTGCGCCTGCTCTACGCCCGCGCCGGCCGCCCGCGCTGCCCGGAGCACGGCCTCGACCTGGAGGCGCAGACCGTCAGCCAGATGGTCGACCAGGTGCTGGCGCTGGAGCCGGGCAACCGCCTGATGCTGCTCGCGCCGGTCGTGCAGTCACGGAAGGGCGAACACCAGCAGTTGCTGGCCGACCTGCGGGCGCAGGGCTTCGTGCGCGCGCGCATCGACGGCGAGATCTGCGAGCTGGACGAGCCGCCGAAACTCGACCTGCGGCGCAAGCACAGCATCGACGTGGTGGTGGACCGCTTCCGCGTGCGGCCGGACATCCAGCAACGGCTGGCCGAGTCCTTCGAAACGGCGCTGCGGCTGGCCGACGGCGTCGCGCGCATCGCCTGGATGGACGACCCGCAGCGCGCCGAGCTGCTGTTCTCAGACCGTTTCGCCTGCCCGATCTGCGCCTACAGCATCGCCGAGCTCGAGCCGCGGCTGTTCTCCTTCAACAATCCGGTCGGCGCCTGCCCGGCCTGCGACGGCCTCGGCGTGCGCCAGTATTTCGACCCGGCGCGCGTGGTCCGCAATCCGCAGCTGAGCCTCGCCGGCGGCGCCGTGCGCGGCTGGGACCGGCGCAACCTCTACTACTTCCAGATGATCCAGTGCCTGGCGGCCCATTACGACTTCGACATCGAGGCGCCGTTCGAGGAACTGCCGGACGACGTGCGCGAAATCCTGCTGTTCGGCAGCGGCGAGGACGAGATCGACTTCGAGTACCTGACCGGGCGCGGTGCCACGATCCGGCGCCGGCATGCCTTCGAGGGCATCATTCCGAATCTCGAGCGGCGCTACCGCGAGACCGAGTCGAACATGGTCCGCGAGGAACTGGCGAAGTACCTGAGCGTCCAGCCCTGCCCGAGCTGTCACGGCACGCGGCTGAACACGGCGGCCCGCCACGTCTTCATACAGGACCGCTCGCTGCCGGAAGTCACCGGCCTGTCCGTCAGCGCGGCGCTGGCCTTCTTCGAGAGCCTGGAACTGGCCGGCTGGCGCGGCGAGATTGCGGCCCGGATCGTCAAGGAGATCCGCGACCGCCTGCGCTTTCTTGCCGACGTCGGGCTGGAGTACCTGAGCCTCGACCGCAGCGCCGAGACGCTGTCCGGCGGGGAGGCTCAGCGCATCCGCCTCGCGAGCCAGATCGGCTCCGGGCTGGTCGGCGTCATGTACGTGCTCGACGAGCCGTCGATCGGCCTGCACCAGCGCGACAACCAGCGGCTGCTGGGCACGCTCCGGCACCTGCGCGACCTCGGGAACACGGTGATCGTCGTGGAGCATGACGAGGAAGCGATCCTGAGCAGCGATCACGTCGTCGACCTCGGTCCCGGCGCCGGCATCCACGGCGGGCGGGTCGTGGCCCAGGGCAGCCCGGCCGAGATCATCGCGCATCCGGACTCGCTGACCGGCGCCTACCTCGCGGGCCGCCAGCGGATCGAGGTCCCGGCGAAGCGCCGCGCGCCCGACCCACAGCGGCAGCTGGTCCTGCGTGGCGCGCGCGGCAACAACCTGAAGAACATCGACGTCAGCATCCCGCTGGGGCTGATGAGCTGCGTCACCGGCGTTTCCGGTTCCGGCAAGTCCACGCTGATCAACGACACCCTGTACCGGGCCGCCGCCGGTGCGCTGAATCGCAGCAACTACGACCCGGCGCCGCATGACGGCATCGACGGCCTGGACCAGATCGACCGGGTCATCGACATCAGCCAGAGCCCGATCGGCCGCACGCCGCGCTCGAACCCGGCGACCTACACGGGCCTGTTCACGCCGATGCGCGAACTGTACGCCGGCACGCAGGAAGCGCGGGCGCGCGGCTACCGGCCGGGCCGCTTCAGCTTCAACGTCAAGGGAGGACGCTGCGAGGCCTGCCAGGGCGACGGCGTCATTCGCGTCGAAATGCACTTCCTGCCGGATGTCTACGTGGCCTGCGACGTCTGCCAGGGGCAGCGCTACAACCGGGAAACGCTGGACATCCGCTACAAGGGCAAGAACATCCATGAAGCGCTGGAAATGACAGTGGAGGACGCCCTGGATTTCTTCGCCAACGTGCCGGCGATCGCACGCAAGCTGCAGACCCTGATGGATGTCGGCCTGTCCTATATCAAGCTCGGCCAGAACGCGACGACCCTGTCCGGCGGCGAGGCGCAGCGCGTGAAGCTGGCCAAGGAACTGTCGAAGCGCTCGACCGGACGCACGCTGTACATCCTGGACGAGCCGACCACCGGCCTGCATTTTCACGACATTCGCCAGCTGCTCGGCGTGCTGCACCGCCTGCGCGACCAGGGCAATACCGTTGTCGTGATCGAGCACAATCTGGATGTCATCAAGACCGCCGACTGGGTCATCGATCTCGGTCCCGAGGGCGGCGACGGCGGCGGGCGACTGGTTGCCACGGGTCCGCCGGAGGCCGTGGCCGCGGTAAGCGAATCGCACACGGGCCGCTATCTGGCCGCGGCGCTCGGCGAGGCGGCGCCGCGTGACGCCGTCGGCGCCGCCTGATCAGGCCGCGGGCGGGCGCTGCAGCGTGAAGAACTGCAGGTCAGCGAGTTCCCCCGGCAGCCGCAGTCCGTCCGGACCCGGCGGCAGTGTCGCGGCCAGCTCGCGGGCCTCTTCCAGGCAGGCCCGGTAGATCTCCCGCCGCGCGGGCTCGGGCAGCGCCGTCTGCTCGCAGCCACGTGCCCGCAGGGCCGCCTCCAGCGACAGGTCGCCGGGCAGGGTCGGCGGGCGCCGGTGCGTCCAGGCGCCGCTGTGCAGGTCGAAGTCGTACTCGCCGACGAAGCGGTGGCCGTGTTCCGCAAGAAAGCTCACGGCCTCGATGAGATAGTCGGCCTCGAGGTCGTCCATCGTGAAATGGAACCCGACGCGGCACCAGCCCGGCTTGATCCCGGCGATTCCCTTGAGGATCCATCGCCGATACTGTTGCGAACGCTGCATGTCGATGCCGAGCAGGCGGTGCCCGTAGGGCCCGGCACAGGAGCAACCGGCACGCGACTGAATGCCGAACAGATCGTTCAGCAGCGCGGTCACGAGTTTCGGGTGCAGATAACTGCCACCGGGGCAGCGGATATTGAAGGACAGGATCGCGATGCGCCGGGCCGGGTCCGGGTTGCCGAGCAGCTCGATGCCGGGCGTCGCCAGCCAGCGCGCCAGGGCGCGCTCCAGCAACTCGGTCTCGCGGGCTTCGATTCGATCGACGCCCAGTTCGTCCTTGACCATGAAGGCCATCGCTGCCTTGATGGTCTGCAACACGCCCGGCGTACCCGCCTTTTCCCGCTCCTCGATGTCGCGGATGAAGTCCTGGCCTTCCGGACTGACATAGTCGACCGTGCCACCCGCCGCGACCGTCGGCGGCAATTGCTCGTCGTAGATGCGCCGGTTGAAGACCAGCAGCCCGGCCGAACCCGGGCCGCCGACGAACTTGTGCGGCGAGATGAAGATCGCGTCCAGCGACGCGTCCCGGCCGCCGGGCAACGGCGGCGGATTCATGTCGATCGGCACGTAGGGTGCGCTGGCCGCGAAATCGAAGCAGGCCAGGGCTCCGTGTTCGTGCAGCAGCGCCGCCAGCTCCGGCACCGGGCTGCGCATCCCGGTCACGTTCGAGGCCGCCGAGAAAGAGCCGATGCGCGGCCGGTCCTGGTACTGGGGCAGCTTGAGCAGCCGTTCCAGGTCGGCGAGATCGATGCCGCCGTCCGCAGCCAGGCCGGTCTCGATGACCGTGGCCAGCCCCTGCCGCCAGGAGATCTCGTTGGAATGATGCTCGTACGGGCCGACGAAGACCACCGGCTGCGTATCGCGCAGGCAATCGATCAGGCGCCGTTCGCTGCCCGGCCCCAGGCATTCGGCGACGGCCTGCTCGACCCGGCGCCGGGTGGCCGGCGGCCAGGCCACGCCGATGATCTGCTGCAGCTTGTCGATCGCGCCGCTGGCGCCGGTGCCCACGGCGATCACGCGCCCGTCCGGCCCGGCATTGACAGCCTGCTTGATGCGCGCCTCGGCGGCATGCAGTAACCGTGTCATGCTGCGCCCGGTGATGTCGTCCTCGGTGTGGGTGTTCGCGTAGATGCGCAGGATGCTCTGCAGGTAGTTCTCGATGAACAGCAGGCAACGGCCGGAAGCCGTATAGTCGGCATAGACCATCGGCCGCTCCCCGTAGGGCGTGCGGATCATCGCGTCCGCACCGATCACCTGACTGCGCAGCCAGGCGAAATCGATGTCTGGCAGGGAGGCCGGCATCAGGCCAGGGGCCGGATACCGACTGCGTGCCGGATCTCGTCCATGAACGGAGCGGCCAGTTCGCGCGCGCGTTCCGCGCCGGCGCGCAGGACGTGCTCGACATGGCCCGGGTCGGCGATCAGGCGATTGTATTCGTCGCGGGCGGCGCGCAGGTGTTCGTTCAGGTATTCGAACAGCTCCTGCTTCGCCTGACCCCAGGCTATGCCCTCGGCGAACTTGCGCCGCATCTCCGCCGTCTCTTCCGGGGTTGCGAAGGCCTGATAGATCTCGAAGATCGTCGAGCCCTCGGGATCCTTCGGCTCACCGGGCTCCAGCGAGTTGGTCTTGATCTTCATGATCAGCTTGCGCAACTGCTTCTCCGGCGCGAACAGCGGGATGATGTTGTTGTAGCTCTTGCTCATCTTGCGACCGTCGAGCCCGGTCAGCACGGCCGTGTGCTCGCCGATCTCGGCCTGGGGCAATACGAACAGCTCGCCGTAGATATGATTGAAACGCTGGGCGATGTCCCGGGCCATTTCCACGTGCTGCTTCTGGTCCCTGCCGACGGGCACGCGGTCGGCCTTGAACATCAGAATGTCGGCGGCCATCAGCACCGGGTAGGAGAACAAGGCCATCGTGATGCCCTTGTCCGGATCCTTGTTGCCGGCTTCCAGGTTGGCCTGCACCGCGGCCTTGTAGGCATGCGCGCGATTCATCAGGCCCTTGGCCGTGACCGAGCCGAGGATCCAGGTCAGTTCCGGGATCTCCGGGATGTCGGACTGCCGGTAGAACACGGAGCGCTCGGTGTCCAGGCCGCAGGCCAGCCAGGTCGCCGCGACTTCGAGACTGGACCGGTGCAGATGCGCCGGATCCTGGTTCTTGACCAGCGCGTGGTAGTCGGCCAGGAAGTAGAAGCTGTTGATATCGGCCTTGTGGCTCGCCTCGATGCCGGGCCGGTAGGCCCCCACGTAGTTGCCCAGGTGCGGCGTGCCGGTCGTCGTGATGCCGGTCAGGTAGGTCAGCTTGCCCATGATCGTCGTGTCTGCGGTCGCGGCGCCAATGATGCCGCAATGCCACCGGCAGCGGTACCGGCAGCGGGACCGCGGCGGGGCTGCTATATTGCGGGCCATCATGCGAGAGACCGGCGACGACGCCCTGGCGCAGCACCTGGCGACGCTGCAGGAACGCTATGCGGCGGCGCTTGCGGCCAGCGGCTACGATGCGCTGATCCTCGGCGCCGGCTGCGAAGAACACTATTTTCTCGACGATCAGGGTCCACCGTTCCGCCCCAATCCCTGCCTGGCACAGTGGTTTCCCGCGGCCGCACATCCCGGTGCCTGCCTGGCCTGGCGCCCCGGCGAACACCCGGTGGCCGTGCTCCTGCAAATCGAGGACTACTGGCGGCTGCCGCCCGAACCGCCGGGCACACCCTGGGACCGGCATATCGAGTTCCGCTTCGTCCGCGAACCCGATGAGATCGAGAGCGCCCTGCCCGCCTGGCCCGGCCGCGTCGCGCGCGTCGGCCCGCCGGGCCAGTGGCCGGACGCGGCCGCCAGCGCCGACCTGAATCCGCCGGCCCTGCTGGATGCGCTGCATTACCCGCGCGCCGTCAAGACGGACTGGGAAGTCGCGCGCATCCGCGACGCCACGCGGGCGGCCGTCGCCGGGCACCGGGCCGTGGCCAGCGCCTTCGCCGACGGCGCCAGCGAATTCGAGATGCTGCTGGCCTTCCAGTCGGCCGCCCGGCAAACGGCCGCCGAATTGCCCTACCCGGCGATCATCGCCGGCGACCGCAACGCGGCGACCCTGCACTACCAGCACTACCGGCGCGATGCCGCGCCGGCCCGCAGCCTGCTGGTCGACGCGGGCTGCCAGAGCCTCGGCTACGCATCGGACATCACGCGCAGCTACGCCCGGCCGGCCGAGCCGGAATTCGCCCGCCTGATCGCCGGACTGGAGCGATTGCAGCAGGCCTTGTGTAAAAGAGTGGCGCCGGGCCTGCCCTTCGCGCGCCTGCACCACGCCGCGCACGTGCTGCTGGGACAGCTACTGGAACGCGAAGGGCTGGTCCGGGCGCCGGCCGAGGCCATCGTCGCGACCGGCGTCACCCGCCTGTTCTTCCCGCACGGTCTTGGGCACCTGCTGGGCCTGCAGGTCCACGACGTCGGCGGACAGCTCGCCTCGGCCGATGGACGCCGGCTGAAGCCCCCGGAGGTCTACCCGAAGCTGCGGTTGCTGCGCGAACTGGCGCCGGGTTTCGTCCTGACCATCGAACCCGGGCTGTACTTCATCGATTCCTTGCTGCGCGAATTGCGCCGGCACGAGCTCGGCCCGCGCGTCGACTGGTCACGGATCGAGCGCCTGCGCGATTGCGGCGGAATCCGGATCGAGGACAATCTGCTGGTCACCGGCGACGGGGCGATCAACCTGACCCGCGAGGCCTTTGCTGCGGCGGACGAGGCCGGCTGACAGGCGCGCCGATCACGGCTCTTCCGTCAGCTGGCACTGCGCGCCCGCCGTGCGCGCGGGTTCCAGATCGCGCACTCGCCAGCCGTCGAGGCCACTGCGCACCGGTGTCGCGAACCAGTCCTCGCCGAGCCTCGATGCCTCATCGGCGAGACTGTCCACGCCAAAGGACAACAGGAAGAAGCCTTCGCCGTGCTCGGCCAGGTGACGGCCGGGCGGTGTATCGGGGCGGGTCGGCTCGATCAGCACCAGCCAGGCGTTGGCGAGCCGGAAGCGGGCGATTTTCGCGCCCCTGGCCGGCAGCTCGTCGCGCGATGTGACCGGCTGGCCGAGCAGTTCTTCCCAAGCCGGCAGCGAGGCCTCCAGGTTGCGGACGACGAAATTCACATGGTGGATGCTGCGCATGCTGCTGGTCCTCCCGCGAAGCGATTGCGGCATTTGCCTGAGGAAGCCGATCGTTCCATCTGCTAAATTATTCGCCTTTCGCGCCGCACACGCATCAACGTGACATCGATTCGCTTCCGGTTGCAAGTCAAGGCCTGCGTCGCGGCCGGCGTCCTGCTGGCTGCCTGCGCCGGTGAACAGCCGGCACGGCCGGGCCGCGGCATGGGCTCCGGCGCGGCCGGCGCGCCGGTCGCCGTCGTCGCCGTGCCGGTGCAGGCCCGCCCCTATACCGACGAGTTTACGGCGCTTGGCACCGCGCGCGCGAACGAGTCGGTCGACATCACCTCGCGCATCTCCAGCGTCGTCACGCGCATCCATTTCGAGGAAGGCCAGGAAGTCGAGGCGGGCCAGTTGCTGATCGAACTCGATCGCCGCGAGCTGGAGGCCGATGTCGCCATGGCCGAAGCATCGCTGCGCAAGGTGGCGAGCCAGTTCGAACGCCGCAAGGCACTGGCCAAGACCCGCGTGATCTCCGAGGCCGAGCTGGATGAACTGGAAGCCGAGGTGATGATCGCAGAGGCGGAACTCCGCGCGGCCAGGGCCCGCCTGCAGGACGCCTACATCCGCGCACCGTTCGCCGGCACCGTGGGCCTGCGGCGGGTCAGCGTCGGCGACCTGGTCGGACCGGACACCCTGATCACGACCCTGGACGACCTGCGCACACTGAAACTCGAATTCACGGTGCCGGAAGCCTTCATCGGCACGCTGGAAGAAGGCATGACGATCGAGGCGCACAGCAGCGTCTACCCGGATCGCAGCTTCAGCGGCCGCGTGCGCACGATCGACCCGCGGGTCGACCCGGACACCCGCTCGGTGGCCGTGGTCGCCGAACTGCCGAACCCGGAACGGCTGATCCGTCCGGGGATGTTCCTCACCGTCGACCTGCAACGCCGCCGCGACGAAGTGCTGCTGGTGCCGGAGCAGGCACTGGTACCCAGACAGGGCCGGCAGTACGTCTATGTGATCGAGGACGGCAAGGCCGTGGAACGTGAGGTGCAGCTCGGCATCCGAGCGCCGGGCCTGGCCGAAGTCCGCCAGGGTCTGCGCTCCGGCGAACTGGTGATCACCGAGGGCACGCAGAAGGTCCGCTCCGGCTCGCCAGTGCGGATCGCGGCCACCGGCTAGGAGGCGACGATGCGCCTGTCCGAGATCTCGGTCCGCCGTCCCGTCTTCGCGACGGTAATCAGCCTGGTGCTGGTGATTCTCGGACTGCTGGCGCTGGATCGACTCGCGGTCCGCGAATACCCGGATGTCGACCCGCCGGTCGTGTCGGTCACGACGAACTATCGCGGCGCCTCGGCTGAGGTCATCGAACGCCGCGTGACGCAGCTGATCGAAGCGGAGATCGCCGGCATCGCCGGTGTCCAGAAGCTGACCTCCAGCAGCCGCGACGAGCGCTCGCAAATCGTCGTCGAGTTCGCCGTCGACCGCGATGTCGACGACGCCGCGAACGACGTGCGCGAACGCATCTCGCGGGTGCTGGGGCGCCTGCCCGAGGAAGCCGACCCGCCGCAGATCACGAAGCAGGATGCCGGCATGGATGCCACGATGTACGTGGACGTATCCAGCCAGAGCCGCTCGCTGGTCGACATCACGGACTTCGCGGACCGCAACCTGGTCGACCGGCTGTCGGTGATCGATGGCGTGGCGACGATCCGGCTCAGTGGTGCGCGCTTTCCGGCCATGCGCATCTGGCTGGACCGCGAAGCGATGGCGGCGCGCGGGCTGACCGTGCAGGACGTCGAAGACACGCTACGCCGCGAAAACGTCGAGTTTCCCGCCGGCCGGATCGAATCGCTGGAGCGCGAGTTCACGCTGCGCACTGACACCGGCTTGCACACGCCGGAAGATTTCGAGGACCTGGTACTGAAGCGCGACGACGGCTACATCGTGCGCCTCGGCGATATCGCCGAGGTGCGGCTGGAGGCCGAGAACACGCGCCGCCTCGCGCGCACCAACGGCATACCGGGCATCAGCCTCGGCGTCGTGCCGCAGAGCAAGGCCAATATCCTGGCCGTGAATCAGGCCGTGATCCAGGAGCTGGAGCGCCTGAAGAAATCCATCGTGCCACCGGACATCAAGATCGACGTCAACGTCGATTTCTCGGTCTTCATCCGCGAATCCATGCAGGAGGTGCTGAAGGCGCTCGGTTTCGCGCTGCTGATGGTACTGGCGGTCATCTATGCCTTTCTCGGCTCGCTGCGGGCCACGGTGATTCCGGCCGTCACGATCCCGGTCGCAATCGTCGCCAGCTTCGTCGTCATGGCGGCGCTGGATTTCTCCATCAACACGCTGACGCTGCTCGGCATGGTGCTGGCGATCGGCCTGGTCGTCGACGACGCGATCGTCGTGCTCGAGAACATCGTGCGCCGCCAGGAGGGCGGCCAGCCCGGCCTGCTGGCGGCGATCGACGGCAGTCACGAGATCGGCTTCGCCGTGATCGCCACGACCGTGGTGCTGGTTGCCGTCTTCCTGCCGATTTCCTTCATGCCCGGCAAGGTCGGACGGCTGTTCGGCGAGTTCGGCATTTCACTGGCCTCGGCAGTCGCCTTTTCCAGCCTGATCGCGCTGACGCTGGTGCCGATGCTGGCCTCCAAGCTGTTCGCCCGCCCGACCCGCCGGCGGGCCTTCGCGGCGGCCCTGGACCGGGGCTTCCGCTGGCTGAGCGACGGCTACCGCGCCCTGCTGATCCCGCTGCTGCGCCGACCGTGGATCGCCGTGCTGCTGGTGCTGGCGACCGGCGGCGGCAGCTATCTGATGTTCTCTGCGCTGCCATCCGAGTATGCGCCGGTCGAGGACCGGGGCATGATGTTCGTCTGGATGCGTGGCCCGGAAGGCGCATCGCCGCAGTACATGGCCCGCCAGGTCCGCCAGCTCGAAGCGCTGGCGATGCCGATGGTCGAACAGGGCTATGCAAAGCGCATTCTCGTTCGCTCCGGCATGGCCAGCGCCGGCGGCGATGTCAACACCACCTTCGCCTATATCCCGCTGGTTCCCTGGGGTGAACGCGACAAGAGCGCGCAGCAGCTGGCGGCCGAACTCGGCACGGCCGTGCGACAGATCCCCGGCATCATCGCGATGGTGATGCTGCCGCCCAGTCTGAACATCCGCAGCTCCGGCCAGCCTCTGATCGTGGTGCTCGGCGGTACCGACTATCGCCAGCTAGCGGAATGGTCCGAGCGGGTGATCCGGCGCGCCGAGGAGAACCCGCGCATCCTCGGGTTGCGTTCCGATTATTTCGAGCGCAAGCCCAAGATCCAGGTCAATGTCGATCGCAACCGTGCCTCCGATCTCGGCGTGTCACTGGCGAGCGTCGGGCGGACACTGGAGACGATGCTCGGTTCGCGCATCGTGACCACCTTCGTGCAGAACGGCGAAGAGTACAACGTACTGCTGCAGGCCCGGCCGGAAGATCGGGCGACGCCGTCCGATCTAAGCAACATCTATGTGCGCTCGGAACGCAGCGGCAAGCTGATCCCGCTCGCCAACGTGGTCCGGCTCACCGAAGTCTCCGGCCCCGTCGAACTGAAGCGCTTCGATCGCCTGCGTTCGATCAGCCTGACCTCGGCGCTGGCGCCGGGCTATTCACTCGGCGAAGCTCTGGATTACATGGACCGGATCATCCGCGAGGAGATTCCGGAAGGGGTGCGCATCAATTACGACGGCGAATCCCGCGAGTTCCGCCAGTCGGGCGGCTCGATCTATTTCACCTTCCTGCTGGCGCTGGTGATCTCCTTTCTGGTGCTGGCTGCCCAGTTCGAGAGTTTCCGCCATCCGCTGATCATCATGCTGACCGTGCCACTGGCCCTGTTCGGCGGCCTGCTCGGCCTGCTGCTGCTCGGTTCCAGCATCAATGTGTTCAGCCAGATCGGCGCGATCATGCTGATCGGCCTGGCCGCCAAGAATGGCATCCTGATCGTCGAATTCGCCAACCAGTTGCGGGATCGCGGACGCGAGTTCCAGGCCGCCATCGTCGAAGCCGCCACCGTGCGGCTGCGGCCGGTCGTGATGACCAGCCTCTGCACCGCCGGCGGCGCCGTGCCGTTGCTCCTCGCCTTCGGAGCCGGCGCGGAGTCGCGGCGGACGATCGGCGCCGTCGTGTTCTTCGGCGTGACCATCTCGGTATTCCTGACCCTGTTCCTGATCCCGGCGATGTATTCGCTGCTGGCCCGGCGCACGCGCTCGCCGGAGCATGTCAGCAGGCTGGTGGAAAAGCTCCGGGCAACGGATAATGGCGGCCGCGGCATCCCGGCCGCGCCGGGGGATTGATTCCAGGGCCGTCAGGCGTCACGGTCAGGGCCTTGCCCGCGCCGAGCGGGAAATTATCAGGCTCATCTCTATGCAAGCATCCGACATCGGCAGCATCGCGACTTCACGCTCGGCGCTGCTGCAGTCACGCGGCTGGCTGCTGCTGGCCCTGCTGCCCGCGATCTGGGGCCTGTTCGCCCGGCCATTGCTGCCGATCGACGAGACCCGCTACATCGGCGTCGCCTGGGAGATGTGGCTGCGCGGCGACTTCCTCGTCCCGCATCTGAACGGTCAGCCCTACAGCCACAAGCCGCCGCTGCTGTTCTGGCTGATCAATGCCGGCTGGGCGCTGTTCGGGGTCAACGAGTGGTGGCCGCGCCTGGTCGGGCCGCTGGCCGGCGCCGTGGCGGCGGGCCTCTGCGCGAGCCTGGGCCGGCAGATCTGGCCCGACCGGCCGGAGATCGCCCGTCTGGCGCCCTGGCTGCTCGTCGGCGCCCTCGGCTGGGTCGTCTACGGGCACATGCTGATGTTCGACACCCTGCTGACCGCAAGCACCCTGCTGGCCCTGATCGGCCTGTGGCGAGCCGGGCAGGACCCGGCCCGCTGGCGCGCCTGGCTGTTGGTGTCGGCCGGCCTCGGCCTCGGGCTGCTCAGCAAAGGACCGGTCGTACTGCTGCACGTGCTCTTGCCGGCGCTGCTCGCGCCACTGTGGTCCGCCGGCGCCCGCGCCCGGCCGCTGGGCTGGTACCTGCGGCTGCTGCTGGCGACCGCCGGCGGCGCGGCGATCATCCTCGCCTGGGCGCTGCCGGCCGCCGCGGCCGGCGGCGACGCCTACGCGAAGGCCATTTTCCTGACCCAGACCGCCGGCCGCGTGACCAACAGCTTTGCCCATACGCGGCCCTGGTGGGTCTACCTGCTGTTCGTCCCCGCCCTCTGGCTGCCCTGGTCACTGCTGCCGCGGCTTTGGCGCGGTTTCCGCGTCGGCCGGGGCGATCCGGGCCGGGCTTTCCTGCTGTGCTGGCTGCTCGGTACCGTCGTCGCGCTGTCGGCCGTCAGCGGCAAACAGCCGCACTACGCGATTCCGGAATTGCCGGCACTGGCGTTGCTGGCCGCCAGCGCCGTCCCGGCCGCGGACTGGCGGCGCCTCGCGACCGTCGCGACCGCGGCCTGCGTGGGGCTGCTGGCCGTGGCGACCGTCGTTTTTCAATTCATCGGCCAGAACTATAATATGCGGCCACCCGCCGAGCTGGCGGTGGCACTCCGGGCCAGGGGCCTGACACTGATCACCCTGCCCGGCTACAAGGATCAACTGACGTTCGCGGGCCGGATGACGGAGCCGCTGCCGGAGATCCCGAAGTACCGGCTCGGCCGGTGGTTCGACGAGCATCCCGACAGCGTGCTCGTGACGATGAGCGATCGCCCGCCGCCGGAGATCGGACTTGGGCGGCTCGCCCGCTTCCCTTACCGCGGCAAGCACATCGACTTCTGGTCGGCCAGGAACACGCAACCATGAGCCCCGAACTGAGCATCGTCATTCCGGCCTACAACGAGGAGGACAACCTCGGTCCGCTGATCCGGGAAATCCGCGAAGTGATGGCGGCCGACACGGTCTGCGAAATCGTCTGCGTGGACGACTGCAGCAGCGACCGCACGCGCGCGGTCGTCGAGGCCGAGGCAGCCTTGCCGGGAACACCGGTGAGGCTGGTTTCGCACACCGAGCGCAGCGGGCAGAGTCAGGCCCTGGTCAGCGGTGTGCGCGCGGCGCGGGGAGAATGGATCGCGACCCTGGACGGCGACGGCCAGAACCCGCCGGGCGAGATTCCGCGACTGTATGCCCTGCTGCGGGACGCATGGGCCGAGGATCCGGCGGTCGTCTGCGTGGCCGGCATCCGGCAAGGGCGGCACGACACGGCTTGGCGCCGCTTCAGTTCTCGCGTGGCCAACACCGTGCGAATGTTCCTGTTGCAGGACGGCATCAGTGACACCGGCTGCGGCCTCAAGGTCTTTCGCCGCGACGCCTTCCTGGCGCTGCCGCTGTTCGATCACATCCATCGCTTCCTGCCGGCGATGTTCCAGGCGGCCGGTGGTAAGGTGATCGGCGCCGAGGTCAGTCACCGGCCACGCATGGCGGGCGAATCCAAATACGGCACCTGGGACCGGCTGCGGGTCGGCATCGCGGACCTGATCGGCGTCTCCTGGCTGCGCCGGCGGTTGCTCAAGTAATTCCACGAGGCAAAAAGCGTGAACCTGGATATCGACAAGATCTGGATCGGGATCGGCCTGATCGGCCAATTGATGTTTTCGGCACGGTTTCTCGTGCAATGGATCGCGAGCGAGCGGGCCGGCCGCAGCCTCGTGCCGATGATGTTCTGGTATTTCAGTATTGCCGGCAGCCTGATCCTGTTGTGCTATGCGATCTCACGCCACGACCCGGTGTTCACGCTGGGCCAGTCCTTTGGACTCTTCGTCTACCTGCGCAATCTTTATTTTCTGAAGCGCGAAGCCCGTACCGCCTCCTGATGCGGGGACCGTGACCTCAATTCACTGCCGGTTCGCCGCAATCCCGGTCACTGTCCCTCTTCTTCGACAAGCTGCACCAGCGCCATGGGCGCCGAGTCCCCCGGCCGGTTGCCGAGTTTGAGAATGCGCAGGTAACCACCGGGCCGTTCCCGGTAGCGTGGGCCCAGCTCGTTGAACAGCTTGCCGACGGACGCCTTGTCGCGCAGGCGCGCGAAGGCCAGGCGCCGGCGCGCGACGCCGTCCTGCTTGGCCAGCGTGATCAATGGCTCGACGACGCGGCGCAGTTCCTTCGCCTTCGGCAGCGTCGTCCGAATGGTCTCGTGCGTGATCAGCGACGCCGCCATGTTGCGATACATCGCCCGCCGATGACTGCTCTTGCGGCCCAGCGTCCGGCCGGCTTTCCTGTGTCGCATGATGATTCAGCCTCTGTCTGGATCCCTGTCCCGTCAGGCCGCCTGATCGTCGCTCGAAACCAGCCCCGGAGGCGGCCAGTTCTCGACCCGCATGCCCAGCGCCAGGCCATGACTTTCCAGCACTTCCTTGATCTCCGTCAGCGACTTCTTGCCAAGGTTCGGAGTGCGCAGCAACTCGACCTCGGTACGCTGAATGAGATCCCCGATGTAATTGATGTTCTCGGCCTTCAGGCAGTTCGCCGAGCGTACTGTCAATTCCAGTTCGTCCACCGGGCGCAGCAGCAGCGGATCCACCTGCGTCTCACCTGCGGCGGCACCGGCTTGCGTCTCGCCCTGCAGGTCGACGAAGACGCTGAGCTGGTCCTTGAGGATCGCGCCGGCATGTCGGATCGCCTCCTCGGGATCGATCGTCCCGTTGGTCTCCACGTCGAGGATCAGCTTGTCGAGATTGGTCCGCTGCTCGACGCGCGCGGCCTCGACCGTGTAGGTGACCCGGCGGATCGGGCTGAACGAAGCGTCCAGCCGCAAGCGTCCGATCGCGGCGCCGGCCTGTTCCTCGCTCTCCTGCGGCTGGGTCGCCGGCCGGTAACCGCGGCCGCGCTCGACCGTCAGCATCATGTTCAATTGGCCGCTGCTGGTGAGATTGGCGATGACCAGTTCGGGGTTCACGACCTCGATGTCGTGATCGCCGGCGATATCACCAGCCGTGACCGGACCCGGCCCCTTCTTCGACAGGTTCAGCTGGGCACGGTCTCGCGCGTGCATGCGCAGCGCCACGTCCTTGAGGTTCAGCAGGATTTCGACCACGTCCTCCTGCACGCCTTCGATGCTCGTGTACTCGTGCAGCACGCCATCGATCTCCACCTCGACGATCGCCGCGCCCGGCATGCTGGACAAAAGCACACGCCGCAGGGCATTGCCCAGCGTATGGCCGAAACCGCGTTCAAACGGCTCGATGACGATCCGCGCACGGGTCGGGCTTTCGGACTGGACGCGAACGCTGCGCGGCCTCAAAAAATCTGCATATGATTCCTGCATATCAGGATCGCCTCCTGCTTACTTGGAGTAAAGCTCGACCACGAGATTTTCGTTGATGTCGGGCAGGATCTCTTCGCGCTCCGGCAAGGTCTTGAGCACGCCGGACATTTTCTGCTCGTCGACCTCGACCCAGTCCGGCAGGCCGACCTGATTCGCGATGCTCAGGGCATTCTTGATCCGCTCCTGGCTGCGGGCCTTCTCGCGGACCTCGATGCGGTCGCCCGCATTGACCTGGTAGGACGGCACGTTCACGACCCGGCCGTTGACCAGGATCGCCTTGTGGCTCACCAGTTGCCTTGCCTCGGCGCGGGTGACGGCGAAGCCCATCCTGTAGACGGTGTTGTCGAGGCGCCCTTCCAGCAGGCGCAGCAGATTCTGGCCGGTCGAGCCCTTCTGTTGCGCCGCGCGCTTGTAATAACCGCGGAACTGCCGCTCCAGTACGCCGTACATGCGCCGCAGCTTCTGCTTCTCGCGCAACTGCAGCCCGTAGTCCGACAGCCGCGCGCGTCGTGCGCTCTGCGCCTGGCCTGGCGGGTTCTCCAGCTTGCACTTGGAATCCAGCGGCTTGATCCCGCTCTTCAGGAACAGGTCCGTTCCCTCGCGGCGGGACAGCTTGCATTTCGGTCCGAGATACCTTGCCATCTGTCTTACCTCAAACCCGCCGCTTCTTCGGCGGGCGGCAACCATTGTGCGGAATCGGGGTCACGTCCTCGATGTTCGAGATCCGGAAGCCGCAGGCGTTCAGCGAGCGGACGGCCGACTCGCGCCCCGGGCCCGGCCCCTGCACCCGCACTTCGAGGTTCTTCATGCCCATTTCCTGCGCCGCGCGGCCGGCCTTCTCCGCGGCCACCTGCGCGGCGAAGGGCGTGCTCTTGCGCGAGCCGCGGAAGCCGCAGCCACCGGCGGTCGCCCAGCTCACCGTGTTGCCCTGGCGATCGGTGATGGTCACGATCGTGTTGTTGAAGGACGCATAGATATGCGCGATCCCCTCGGGGATCTGCTTTTTCACCTTCTTACGTGTCTTTGGCTGTGCCATGTACAGAACCTGTCAGTGTCAACGCCGAATCGGCCGCCGCGGTCCCTTGCGGGTGCGGGCATTGGTACGGGTGCGCTGGCCGCGCAGCGGCAGGCCCCGGCGATGCCGGATGCCGCGATAGCAACCCAGATCCATCAGCCGCTTGATGTTCATCGCGACTTCCCGCCGCAGGTCGCCCTCGACCGGAAAACGCGCGACCACCGCGCGAATCCGCTCGACCTCCGGCTCGCTCAGATCCTTGACTTTCGTGTCAGGGGCGATCTGCGCGGCCTCGCAGATCTTCTGCGCGCGGCTGCGGCCGATGCCGTAGATGTGCGTCAGCGCCACGACCACGTGCTTGTGCAGGGGGATATTGATGCCAGCAATACGCGCCATGTGAATCGTCTCCGTTGGCCGCCGTCAGCCCTGCCGCTGCTTGTGGCGGGGGTCGGTACAGATCACGCGGACCACGCGCTTGCGGCGAATGATCTTGCAGTTGCGGCAGATTTTCTTGACGGAAGCCCTTACCTTCATCTCATTTCTCCATGCGCATCAGCGCAACTGGCCCGCCCGGCCATAGCCTCGCAGGTTGGCCTTTTTCAGCAGGCCCTCGTACTGGTGAGACATCATGTGCGCCTGCAGCTGAGCCATGAAGTCCATCGTCACCACCACGATGATCAGCAGTGAGGTACCGCCGAAATAGAACGGCACACGGGCATACAGAATCATGAACTCGGGCAGCAGGCAGACGGCCATGATGTACAGCGCGCCCCAGAAGGTCAGCCTGCTCAGAACCTTGTCGATGTATTCGGCCGTCTGCTGCCCCGGCCGGATGCCCGGAATGAAGGCGCCGGATCGTTTCAGGTTGTCGGCCGTTTCCCGCGAATTGAATACCAGCGCCGTATAGAAAAAACAGAAGAAGATGATCAGCGACGCGTACAGCAGGATGTAGATCGGATCGCCGGGCTGCAGCCGGGCTGCGAGCGTCTGCAGCCAGCCCATGCCCTCGGCAGTGCCGAACCAGCTGGCGATCGTCGCCGGGAACAGGATGATGCTGGAGGCGAAGATCGGCGGAATCACGCCGGACATGTTGAGCTTGAAGGGCAAGTGGCTGGACTGGCCCGCATACATGCGCCGCCCCTGCTGCCGCTTCGCGTAGTGCACGGTGATGCGCCGCTGCGCCCGCTCCATGAAAACGACGATGTAAGTGACGCCGATGATCAGCAGGATCAGCATCAGCGCCAGCGCGGGCGACATCTCGCCGGTCTCGACGAGCTGCAAGGTGCCGCCGATCGCCGACGGCAAGCCGGAGATGATGCTGGCCAGGATGATCATCGAGATGCCGTTACCGACACCGCGCTCGGTGATCTGCTCGCCGAGCCACATCAGGAACACCGTGCCCGTAACCAGGGTGACGGCCGCGGTGAAAACGAAATTGAAACCCGGGTTCAGCACCACACCCTGGTTCTCCAGGGCCACCGCGGCACCGATGGACTGCAGGCCGGCCAGCAGCACGGTGCCGTAGCGCGTGTACTCGGTGATCTTGCGACGACCGGCTTCGCCTTCCTTCTTCAGCGCCGCCAGTTGCGGCATGACGACGCTCGCCATCTGCATGATGATCGAGGCTGAGATGTACGGCATGATGCCGAGCGCGAAGATACTCAAGCGCTTCAGCGCGCCACCCGAGAACATGTTGAACATGCTCAGGATCGTTCCGGACTGCTCCTGGAAGAACTGCTCCAGTGCGACCGGGTCGACGCCCGGCACCGGGATAAAGGTTCCGATCCGGTAGACGACCAGGGCGCCCAGCAGGAACAGCAGGCGCTGCCGCAGGTCGGCGAAGCGCGCTGCTTCGCCGAGGGCTGCCGCCGGATTGACTACATTGCCTTTCGCCATTTGCCGTTGCCGAGGCTTCGCCTCAGTCCTCGATGCTCCCGCCGGCCGCCTCGATGGCCTTGCGCGCTCCCGGCGTGACCGCGATGCCGCGCAGCCGCACCGGCCGATCGATTTCGCCGGATGCGATCACCTTCACGCGGGTCGCGGCAGCCGGTATCAGCCCCGCCGCCTTGAGCGTCACGATATCGATCGTCTCTGCGCCGGCCTTGCCCAGTTCGTGCAGCCGCAACTCGGCCGTCAGCCGCGCCTTGCGTGACTTGAAGCCGAATTTCGGCAAACGCCGCTGGATCGGCATCTGCCCGCCCTCGAAGCCGGTCTTGTGGTAACCGCCGGAACGGGCATGCTGACCCTTGACCCCACGGCCGCAGGTCTTGCCCTGCCCCGCGGAATGACCGCGGCCGCGCCGTTTCGGCGCGCGCCGGCTGGCCGGCTTCAATTCATTGAGCTTCATTCAGGCTTCCTCCACCCGCAGCAGGTAGGCCACCTTGTTGATCATGCCCCGGTTCTCGGGCGTGTCCTCGACCTCGACCGTGTGATTCAGGCGGCGCAAGCCGAGCCCGGCCACACAGGCCTGGTGGCTCTTCAGCCGCCCGTGGCGGCTCTTGACCAGCGTCACGCGGAGTTTCCTGCCGGTCATCGCTCTAGCCCCGGATCTCGGCCACGGACTTGCCGCGTTTTGCAGCGATCCGCTCGGGCGCTTGCACGCTGTACAGCGCGTCGATCGTCGCGCGGACCACGTTGATCGGGTTGCGCGAGCCATAGCTCTTGGCCAGAACGTTGCGCACACCGGCGCACTCGAAGACCGCGCGCATCGCACCGCCAGCAATGATGCCGGTGCCCTCGGACGCCGGCTGCAGATAGACCTTGGTCGCCCCGTGGCGGCCGGTCAGCGCGTAATGCAGCGTGTCGTCCTTCAGCGCCACGTTCCGCAGGCTGCGCCGTGCTGCCTGCATGGCTTTCTGGATCGCCACCGGCACTTCCCGGGCCTTGCCGTAGCCGAAGCCGACCCGGCCGGCGCCGTCGCCGACGACGGTCAAGGCGGTGAACCCGAATTGCCGGCCGCCTTTGACGACCTTCGCCACCCGGTTGATCGACACCAGTTTTTCCAGCAGGTCATCGGAGCCGACTTGCTGCTCGTTTCTCGCCATGCCCAGCTTCTCCGCCTAGAATTCCAGTCCGCCTTCACGGGCCGCATCGGCCAGCGCGCGCACGCGCCCGTGATAGCGGAAACCCGAGCGGTCGAACGCGACCCGCGACACGCCGGCCTGTTTGGCCTTCTCCGCGATCGCCTTGCCGACCAGCGCCGCTGCGGCCACATTGCCGGTCTTGCCGGCCGCGGCGCGCAGTTCCTTCTGCAGCGTCGAAGCGGCAGCGATGACCGTGCCACCGTCCGGCGCAATGATCTGCGCATAGATGTGCCGGGGCGTGCGATGCACGGTCAACCGGTGCACGCCCAGTTCCCGGATCTTTGCCCGTCCCCGCCTTGCGCGGCGCAATCTTGCCTGTTTCGCATTCATGATTCGTTCAATCGTGACTGTCGAGCGGCCTACTTCTTCTTCGCTTCCTTGCGCAAAACGCGCTCATCCGAGTAGCGCACGCCTTTGCCCTTGTACGGTTCCGGCGGCCGGTAGGCGCGGATTTCCGCAGCCACCTGGCCAACCTGCTGCTTGTCGATCCCCTTGACGACGATCTCCGTCTGGCTCGGGGTCTCGATGCTGATGCCATCCGGAATCGGGTACTGCACGGGATGCGAGAAGCCGAGCGTCAGGTTCAGCGACTTGCCCTGCGCCTGTGCCCGGTAGCCGACGCCGATCAGTTCGAGCTTGCGCTCGAAACCTGCCGTTACGCCGGTGACCATGTTGTTAAGCAGGGCCCGGGTGGTGCCGGCCATCGCCCGGGCGAACTTGCCGCCGGAACGCGGTCGCACGGCCGCCGCGCCCTCGTCGACCTGCACCTCGACCTCGCTGTTCAGCGGCATGGTCAGCTCGCCTTTCGGACCCTTGACGGTCAGCATCGCTGCCGCCTGCTTCAATTCTACGCCCTGCGGCAAGCTCACCGGTTTGTTTGCAACTCTGGACATGACTCAAGTTCCGTTCTTGACGCGCCCGCCGTCAGGACACGACGCAGATCACCTCGCCGCCAATGCCCTTGCTGCGTGCCGCGCGGTCCGTCAT
>RFHQ01000093.1 GCA_003695765.1 Gammaproteobacteria bacterium | reverse complement strand
TCGTGGCTGTAGACGGCGCGTTCGACCTTGACCTCGCCGGTCTCGGTGTCGACCGCCACCTCGACGAAACCCGCAGCGATCGGACTCGGGTTGGCCGGCGGCGCCATGCTGGACAGGCCGATGATCGTGCCTTTTTCCTCGATCGTCGTCGGTGCCGGACCCTGGTCCGTGAAGTGTATGAACGGTGATTCGGCGCGCTGTGCGACTTCGGCGACGCTGACCGACTGGTCGGGCGAGCCCTTGACCGATACCACGCCGTCGGCCACCTGCAGGTCTTCCGGGCTGGCCTCGAGCATGACACCGGCTACTTCCAGCAGGCGTTCCTTCGCGGCCCGCGCCGCGGTGCGAATCGCCAGGCCGGAACTGTAGGTCACGCGGCTCGCGTGCGTCGGCGCATCGAAGGGCACGGTTGTCGTGTCGGCCGTCTGCACCATCCTGACGGCGTCGAAAGGCAGGCCGAGCTCCTCGGCGGCGATCTGCAGCAGCGCGACCGTCTGGCCGGAACCGATGTCCATGGTGGCGGTGGCGACATCGGCCGTACCGTCCACGTTCAGCTTGACGATCGCGCCGGTGTGCTCGTAGATGTCCGGGAAGCCGATGCAGCCGCTGACCCACAGCGGAAACAGCGCCATGCCCATGCCGCGCTTGACCGGGCCCTCGTCGCTGTCCGGCGGCCGACGCCGATCCCAGCCGATGGCCTCGATGCCGCGGTCGAGCACCTCGTCCAGGGCGTAGGAGTCCAGGTTCAGGCCCGGCACCATCGGGTGCGGGTCTCCCTGCTTGCGCGTATTGCGCTTGCGGAACTCGATCGGGTCCAGACCCAGCGCCTCGCAGATCTCGTCGTTCTGCGATTCCAGCGCGAAGCAGGCCTGCGGGGCACCGTAGCCGCGGTAGCCGCCGCCGATCATATTGTTGGTGTAGACCGAGAAGCCCTCCCACTTGATGTTCGGGCAGGCGTAGTTGGACACGATCACGAAGCCATGCACGTTGATGACTTCCGCGCCATGGGTCGCATGCGCGCCGGCGTCGAGGATGCTGCGGGCATAGCGCGCCGTGAAGGTGCCGTCCTTCTTGACGCCGGTCTTCAGGTAGACCTTGATCGGGTTCCGCGTCGTGGTGATGAAATCCTCGTAGCGGGTCTGCTCGATGCGCACCGGCCGGCCGGTCTTGCGGCTCAACAGCGCGGCCACCGGCTCGATATAGCCCATGTCCAGCTTGCCGCCGAAGCCACCGCCGATGTATGGCGGCTTGATCACCCGCACCTGGCTTTCGGGCACTTCCAGCGCAAAGGCGAGTTTTTCCCGCAGGCCGAACAGGTGTTGCTGCGAGGAGTTGATCGTGTAGCCGCCCTTGCCGTCGTATTCGGCCACGCAGACCCGCGGTTCCATATAGCAGGTGTGTACGCGTTGTGTCTGGTACACGCCCTCGAAGATGTGGTCGGCCTCCGCGAAGCCCTGTTCGATATCCCCGAATTCCATGACCGGGGCCACGGCGATATTGTTCTCGGCGGTCTCGTGAAGTTGCGGCGCCCCGGGCTGCATCGCTTCTTCCGGATCGAAGACGGCCGGCAGTTCCTCGTACTCCACCGTAATCAGGTGCAAAGCCTGTTCCGCGATTTCCGGGCTGGTCGCGGCCACCGCGGCGACCGGTTGCCCGGCATAGCGGACGTGGTCGGACATGATGACCAGGTCCTGGGGCATGCTCTTGGTCTCGGTGGGCACGAAATAGACCGGCGTGTATTTCCGCTGCGGCACGTCGTGGTGCGTCAGCACCGCCTTGACGCCGGGCATACGCTCGGCCGCGCTGGTATCGATGCTGACAATCCGCGCGTGCGGGTAGGGGCTGCGCAGCAGCTTGGCATGCAGCATGCCCGGTCGCGCGTAGTTCACCGGATAGCCGGGACCGCCGAGCACCTTTTCCAGGGCATCGGGCCGGGTAACGCTCTTGCCGATGAGACTCATGGTCCTGCTCCTGTCGTTCAGGCCGCCATGCGGCTGGCAGCCAGCCGGATCGCGTCGACGATCTTGCTGTAGCCGGTGCAGCGGCAGAGATTGCCGGCGATCGCCTGCCGGATCTCGTCATCGTCCGGGGAGGGATTGGTCTCCAGCAACTGCTTCGCCGCCATCAGCATGCCGCTGGTGCAGTAGCCGCATTGCACGGCACCGGCATCGATGAATGCCTGCTGCAGGGGATGCAGGGAATCCGCCGTGCCAATGCCTTCGACGGTCCTGATCTTCCTGCCCTCGACGGAGGCCGCGTAGACCATGCAGGAATAGACGACCTTGCCGTCCACTTCCACGGAACAGCATCCGCAGCCGCCGGTGTCGCAGCCTTTCTTCGGTCCCACCAGCCCCAGTTCTCCGCGCAATACGTTCAGCAGGCTGGCGTCCGGGCGGACCGCCAGTTCGTGAACCTCGTCATTGATATCGAGTTCGATGAGCTTCTTCATGACCCGGAATCCTCGTATCTAACCCAGGCGGCGCAGGGCCGTTTCCAGACAGCGACGCACATAGACCCGGGCGACCTGCGCCCGGTAGGCCGCCGAGGCACGGTGATCGTCCACGGGCTGGATGTCGTTGCCGACGGCGGCGGCAGCGGCCTCGAAACTGGCCGGCTCCGCGGCGCAGCCGTTGAGCACGGTCTCGGCGCTGGTGGCCCGCGCGTAGCGCTCGCCGACGCCACCGCCGATCCAGATCCGCGTATCGCTGCAATTGCCCTGCGCGTCGACGGTCAGGCGCACGGCGGCATTCAGGATCGCCAG
>RFHQ01000092.1 GCA_003695765.1 Gammaproteobacteria bacterium | reverse complement strand
GCCGTGCAGCATCCGCTGGAAGAACTCGCCGTCCAGCAGGGCCCGCGGATAGCGGAACTCCGGCGGACTCAGCGAGTCCAGTTCGGCGATCGTCACCGGCGCCAGCGCCAGTTTCAACGCACCGAGATTATCGTCCAGCTGTGCGAGCGTGCGCGCTCCGAGGATCGGGATCACGTCGCCGCCGCCCCGCTGGCGCAGCCAGGCCAGTGCCAGTTGCGCCGCGCTGGCACCCAGTTCCCGCGCCAGTGCAGCGAGGCGTTCCGCCGCCTCCAGGCGCTGCTCGGTGAGCATGCGCGAACGCATCGGGCTGCTCTCCAGGCGCGCGCCGGCGCGGGCCTGCGGGTCCGCATCGCGATTGAACTTGCCGCTCAACAGGCCGCCGGCGAGCGGGCTCCAGGCGGTGATGGCGAGATCCTGAGCCGCCGCCAGGGCGAAGAACTCTTCCTCGATGCTGCGCTCCACCAGATTGTAGTGAAGCTGCAGCGCCGTGAACGGCGTCCAGCCCCGCTCCCTGGCCAGCACGTTCGCGGCCGCCACGACCCAGCCCGGGGCGTTGCTGATGCCAAGGTGCAGGACCTTGCCGAGCCTGACCTGGTCGTCGAGCGCCCGCATCAGTTCGGCCAGCGGAGTCGCCTGATCCCAGCCGTGCACCCAGTACAGATCCAGGTAATCGGTGCGCAAACGCCGCAGGCTCGCCTCCAGCGACTGCACCAGGTTCTTGCGGTGATTGCCGCCGGCATTCGGGTCCGCCGGATCCGTCGTCAGGCTGTACTTGCTCGCCAGCACCACTGCCTGCCGCTCGCTGGCGATGAAATCGCCCAGCAGCGTCTCGCTGGTGCCCCGGTTGTAGATATTCGCGGTATCGAGAAAATTGCCGCCGGCCTCCCGGTACCGCTCGTAGATGCGTCGTGATTCCGCAGCCGGGGCACCGAAACCGGATTCTTCCCCGAAGGTCATCGTGCCCAGGCAAAGCTCCGCGACCTTGAGGCCGCTGCAGCCGAGTTCAAGATAGTGCATGCTCATCGCCCGTCTCCGCGCCCGGCCCGCATTGCTGCCCTGCGAGGCCGTTTGCTGCATAATGCCACGAGTGGCCGGCCAACCACCGCCCACGCATGATAAGACAAGAACAAAGGATCGAACCATGACCGAGCCGTTGGCCTCCTTCCCTGTCGAGCTCGCGCAAGAGCTTGGAATCAACCTGTTGATTGCGCTGCTCATTTTCTTCATCGGCCGCCTGCTGGCTGGCTGGCTGACCCGAATCGTCCGCCGCATCCTGCAGCGCGCCAGTGTCGATGCGACGCTGGAACGTTTCCTCTGCAACCTGTTGTATGCAGTGCTGATGGTCGTCGTCGTAATCGCGACCATCAATCAGCTCGGCGTCGAGACGACATCGCTGCTGGCCGTTCTCGGTGCCGCCGGCCTCGCCGTCGGTCTGGCCCTGCAGGGCTCCCTGTCCAATTTTGCGGCCGGGGTGCTGATCGTCGCCTTCCGGCCCTACAAGGTCGGCGACTTCATCGAGGGTGGCGGCGTCAGCGGCACGGTCGAGGACGTGCAGATCTTCACGACCGTGCTCCGTTCCGGCGACAACAAGAAGATCATCGTGCCGAACAGCCAGATGATGGCCGGCGAGATCGTCAACTATTCGGCCAAGGACACGCGCCGGGTCGACCTGGTCGTCGGTTGCGGCTATGACGACGACCTGGACAAGGTCCGCGCCGTGCTGAACGAGATTCTCGCGGCCGACCAGCGCGTCCTCAAGGATCCGGCACCGACCGTGGCGGTCTCGGAACTCGCCGACAGCAGCGTGAATTTCGTCGTGCGGCCTTGGGTCGCGTCAGCGGATTACTGGTCTGTCTACTTCGATCTGACGGAAGCAATCAAGAAACGCTTCGACCAGGAAGGCATCTCCATCCCCTATCCGCAGCGCGATGTCCACCTCTACCAGCACGCGGCCGGCAGCTGATCGGCTGCCCGTCAGCGGGTCATGCGCAGCATGTACTCGATGATCAGGCGGTCGCGTTCCGGACTGGTCTCGTAGCCGATCCGCGGCGGATAACGCATGCGGTTGCCGGGGATCATGCCGGCTGGATCGGCAATGAAGGCCGCCATGGTCTCCGGCGTCCAGACGAGGCCCCGCCGCTGCGCTTCCAGCATCGCGCGCGAATAGGGAAAGCCGGACACGGCGGCCGCTGGCTTGCCGAAGATCCGGTGCAGGTTCGGGCCGACCCGGTTTTCGCCACCGGCCTCGAGCGTGTGGCAGAAGCGGCACCAGGTGAAGGCCTTCTTCTGGGCGGCCAGTTCGGCATCCGAGATCTCTGGCAGTTCCATGGCGTAGTAGTCGGGCAATTGCTTGCCCGCCAGCAGTGCCTGGATCTGCGCGTCGCTGATCCGGTAGTCAGACGCGAAGGGCACGACACCGAACCACAGGTAAGGGAAATAGAGCGCAAAAGCGAGCAAGCCGAGCAGCACGGCTGCCTGCAGCAGCCGTGCGCGCGCCGACGGCGTCCCAGCACCGGCGGTCTCGCCGACTCGCTTGCCAACGTCGCTGTTCATACCGGTCTGCCGGGCAGCAGGTAGCGCAAACCGCTGCGGTAGCGCAATTGCTGATAAAGGCCCACGCCGAGCCACAAGGCCAGCAGGAAGACATAGTAGAAACCGAGGGCGCTGTGCAGATAACCGAAGGCCTTGCGTGTTCCGTCGTCGTCGGGCAGCAGGGCCGGCAAAGGCCAGCCGAAGAGCACGACTTCGCGGTGGAACTCACCCCAGGCATACAGCAGGCCGACCCCGCCCTCGACGACGAAAGTCAGGAGCAGCATGCCGAGGATGGCCCGATGAAAGGCCAGCGCATCGACCGGCAGGCGACCGGCCGGCACCGGCCGCGGCTCGCGCCGCAGGCGGTACAGCCGCCAGGCCGCCAGTAGGCAGACGATGAAGCCGAGTGAGTCGTGCCAGGCCCGCAGTCCGGCGCGCTCGTCCAGCGGCGTCCGTGGCAGGGCCAGGATGTTCGCCAGCAAGGCAACGAAGGCGAACATCAGCAGCCAGCCCAGCCACGGGAACGGGCGCGCGACCTCGCTGTTCGGCTGATCGTCGGGCATGGGTTTCGGATCCTGCTGCTGTCGCGCAGCGAGCGTAGGCCCTTGACACTCCGATGGCAAGTGGGCCGAAAGCCGCGCTTGTATCAAAATGTAACGATCGCCGGAGGCGACTTGGCAAACGGCCCCCGGGATTCTACCATTGACCACCTTGCGGACAAACGGAGCCAGAACAACACCATGAGTTCCACGCGACCGATTCGGGCGCTGCTGCGAGGTCTGGAGGTCCTGCACGTGCTGAACCAGCACAACGGCGCCACCGTCTCGGAGGTCGCGGCGGCCATCGACCTGCCGCGCACGACGACCTACCGGATCCTCGAGACCCTCTGCGTCGCCGGCTATGCCTACCGTGCGGCGATCGACGAACGCTACCGCCTGACCATCATGGTCAGGGGCCTCAGCGATGGCTTCGACGACGAGGCCTGGGTCACGCAGATCGCACGCTCCTACATCTACGACCTGTGCCGGGAACTGGTCTGGCCGGTGGCAATCGCCACGCTGTCCGGCTCCAGCATGCTGATCCGGCAGACCACCGACCACGAGAGCCCGCTGGCGGTCGAAAAACGGGGACCCGGTTTCCGCGTACCGATCCTCGGCTCCGCATCCGGCATCTGTTATCTCGCCTTCTGCCCCAAGGAGCAGCGGGACACCCTGCTCGAGATACTCGCCAAGTCGAAGAACGAGGCGGACAAGCCGGCGCGCAATCGCAACAAGGTCTACGAAAAGCTGGTCGAGACGCGCAAGCAGGGCTACGCGGTTTCACGGCGGCCGCGCCGCGTGTCCGATGAAATCAGCATGGCTGTGCCGATCTTCGCCGGCGACCGGCTGCTGGCCTCGCTGGCGCTGCGCTTCTCCAGTACCGCGGTGGCGATGGACGACGCGCAGAAACGCTTCGTGCCGAAATTGCGCGACGTCGCGCAGCGTATCGGACAGGACTTCGTCGAGCAGCACCAGCGCGACGAATTCGTATCGGCACCGGCTTCCCCGGTCGCGAGGCAGGCGCTGCAATAGGCCGTTGCATCCGGCCTGACTGACTCAGCGCCAGCCAGGCCGGACGCCGGTCGCGACTGTGCTCAGGCGGCTTTGCGCCGGCCGGCTGCCTTCTTCTTTCCGCGCGCGCTCTTGGCCTTCGCAACAGTCTTGCGCTTGGCCTTGGCTTTGCGCTTCTTCTTCGCCGGCTTGCGCGCCCCCGGAAACTCCGGTGTCTTCGGTGGCTCGAGTCCGGTCTCGCGCTTGCAGCGCTTCTTCAGTTCCTCGATCGTCCCGCCGAAATTGAACAGTGGCAGCTTGCGCGGCCGCTTCTTCGCCATTCGGGCCCGCAAGGCTGCGGTCTTCTTTTCATCGACCTCAAGATTCCGGTCGAGCACGACACCGTAGCGCCTGGCGCCTTCGACGGTCACGAGGCCAGCCTCGACATCGAAACGCACCTTCTCCGGATCGCGCTTCAGCGGGTCGCCCCAGCCGCCGCCACCCCAGGTATCGAAATGCAGCAGGTCGCCTTCGCGCACCTGAATGCGATCGCACTTGGACGGCAGAATTTCGCGACTGCCGTCCACCCGGATCAGCTCCTTGCGGCTGCGGGCTCCTGGCTCGCCACCGTTCACGCCCCAGGGATAGGTCAGCCAGCGGTCGTCGTGAATGGAGATCTGGCCGTCCTCGAGGAAACGGTAGGACACGCGCAGACCGTTACCCCCCCGGTGGAAGCCGGCGCCGCCCGAATCGGGAATGGTCTCGTAAGTCTCGATGCGCAGCGGGAAGTAGCTCTCAAGGAACTCGTTCGGCACATTCGTGAAACTAGGCCACATCGAGTGTCCGTCGGGCCCATCGCCGACCGGGCGTCCGGGCACACCGCCGAAACCGATCTGGAAGAGCTGGAACCACTCGCCGTTCTTGTCATGGCCCGAGTACATCAGGTGCGGGCTGTCGGAGAACCCGGCGGCGTTCAGGAAGTCGGGACTGCCCTGGCCCAGCAGAGCACCGAGCAAGTCGAATAGCCGCCCCAGCGCATGCGTGCGGCAGGAGAGCGCCGCCGGGAACTTGGGCTTCAGCAGGGTGCCTTCCGGGATGTGAACTTCCATCAGGTCGTAGAAGCCGTCGTTGAACATGATCTGCGGGTCATAGATCATGATCATGTAGACGCCGCAGAACATCTTGAACATTTCCTCGTTGAGCAGGAAATTGATCGAGCCGATGGACTGCGGATCGGTGCCCTCGAAATCGAAGATCACCTTGTCGCCCTCGCGCCACATGGAGCACTTCATTTTGTAGGGCCCCATGCCCATGCCGTCGTCACAGACATAGTCCTCGAAGGTCTGCTTCCTCGTCGGCACCGTGTCCTTGATCAGCTTCGCCATCGCCCGCTTGTTGCGGTCGAGCAGTTCTTCCAGGGCCGAGTAATAGACATCGTCGCCGAACCGGTTGGCCATCTCGATGACCCGTTTTTCGGCCGTGCGGATGGCCGCCACGATGGCGTTGAAATCGCTGCGGTTCCACTGCGGCATCCGGCAGTTGTGCAGGATGATTTCCAGCACTTCTTCGTTGAGCTTGTCCTTTTCGTAGATCTTTGTCGGCGGCACGCGGATGCCTTCCTCGAAGATCTGCTGGGCGTCGGTCGGCAGGCTGCCCGGCACCTTGCCACCGATGTCCGTCATGTGCCCGAACATCGCCGCATAGGCGATCAGGCGGCCGTCCTTGAAGATCGGGCGCAACAGCAGCCAGTCGTTGGCGTGACTGATGGCCCCATTGCAGGTATAGGGATCGTTCATGAAGAACATGTCCCCTTCCTCGATCGTGCCATCGTAGGCTTCCTTGAAGCCGTAGATGAAACTGCCGAACTGGCCGACGACCATTTTGCCGTCCAGATTCGCGATCATCGGGAATTCATCGTGCTGCTCGCGGATGCCGGGCGACATCGCCGTACGGAACAACACCGCGTCCATCTCCCAGCGGGCGTTCAGCATCGCATTTTCGATGATGTCGAGGGTGATCGGATCGATATCAACCCGCTTGAACGGCCGCGGCCTCGATTCGATGATTTTTGCTGGCATGTCTCGGTTCCTCGATTAAGCGGGGTTGATCAGGATATTGCCAAAATCGTCCACCTTGCCTTCGTGGCCGGGCAGGATCAGCGTCGTGGAGTCCATCTCCTGGACGATGGCCGGGCCGGCGATCACGTTGCCGGCCTTCAGCTTGCCGCGGTCGTACAGGCCGGCCTTGCGATCCCGGCCCTCGATGAACACCTTGACATCGGTGATTCTGGCCGCAGCCGGGCTGCTGCTGCCCTTGCCCACGCTCTGGGCGCTGACCTTCGTCGGCCGCCCCTGGGCCACGGCACGGACATTGACGACCTCCTTGTCGGCGTCCAGGGCGAAGGTGAACAGTTGCTCGTGCATCGCGTCGAACTGCTTGCCCAGCAGATCCAGACCCTGCTTCTCCAGCTCCTCGATCGCGAAGGGCACGGTCAGCGACAGTCCCTGTCCGTGATAGCGGATGTCGCATTCGTACGTGGTCGTCTGGTCCTTCTTCGGCACGCCCTCGGCGTCCAGCGTCTTGGCCGCCTGAGCCGCCAGCTGCCGGCACAGTTTCGCCAGGTCCTTGGCGCTGGTCCGGCTGAAGCGCTGGATGAAGGTTCGCGAGGCTTCGTCGCGCACGCGGGTCGTTGCGTCACCATAGGCGCAGAGCACCCCGGGTCCCGGCGGGATGATCACCGGCCAGGCATTGGTCAGCCTGCCCAGCGCGTTCGCGTGCAGCGGCCCGGCGCCACCGAAGCCCATCAATGCGAAATCTCTCGGATCGTAGCCCTGCTCGACCGAGACCAGGCGCAGCGCGCCGTACATGTTCTCGTTCACCAGCGCGACGATGCCCTCCGCGGCCTCCTTGACGGACAGCCCCAGTGCATCGCCGATGGTCTTGACGGCTTTCTCGGCAAGATCCTTGCGCAACTTCATGTCGCCGCCGAGGCGCACCTCGGTCGGCAGGTAGCCGAGCACGACATTGGCGTCGGTCACGGTCGGCAGTTCGCCACCCTTGGCATAGGCCGCCGGCCCGGGGTCGGCGCCCGCGCTCTGCGGGCCGACGCGCAGCGCGCCGGTCAGTTCGGGCACGTGCGCGATCGAGCCGCCGCCGGCGCCGACCGTGCGCACATCGACCGAAGACGCGCGCACGACGACGTCACCAACCGTCGTCTCGCGGCGCAGCTGGGCCTTGCCGTGCTGCACCAGGGCCACGTCGGTCGAGGTGCCGCCCATGTCGAAGGTCAGGATGTTCTCGAAACCCGCCTGCTTGGCCACCCAGATGGCGCCGGAGACACCACCGGCCGGCCCGCTCATCAGCAGATTGACTGGGTAGGCTTCCGCGGCCTTGGCCGATGCCAGGCCACCATCGGAACGCAGCACGTGCAATTGCACGTCCTGCATGCGTTTCTTCAGCTCGCGGGTCAGGTTACGCACATATTTCTCGACCTTCGGACGCACGTAGGAGTTGGCGACCGTGGTGATCGTGCGCTCGTACTCCTGCATCTCCGGCACCACTTCCGAAGATAGCGAGATCGGCATGCCACGGCCGAAGACCTTGCGGGCCACCTTGGCCACAGCCTTCTCGTTCGCCGGATTCGCGAAGGAGTTGATCAGGGAAATCGTCAGCGCTTCGATGCCCTTCTTCTTCAGCCGCTTCAGCTCGCGTTCCAGCGCTCCGACCTTCAGCTTGCTGACGATGTCGCCCTTGGCTCCGACCCGTTCGTCGGCTTCGATCGTCAGCGCCAGCGGCGCCAGCGGCAGGGACTTGTTGTAGATCACCCAGCCGCCGAGCCCGCCGGGCACGAAGGAGCGCGCGATCTGCAGCACCTGCCGATAGCCCTTGGTCGTCACCAGGCCGACCTTGGCGCCCGAACCCTCCAGGATCGTGTTGGTCGCGACGGTCGTGCCGTGCATCACGTGCGTGATGGCCGTCGGATCGATGCCGGCATTGCGGCAGACCCGCTCGATACCGTTGAGCACGCCGATCGAGGAATCGTGGGGCGTGCTCGGTACTTTCGCGGTGTGGATATTGCCGGTCTTTTCGTCTACGAGCAGGAGATCGGTGAACGTCCCCCCCACGTCGACTCCCAGTCGGTAACTCATGCTCTTCCCTCGGTTTCTCTGGTCTCGATTCTCGATCAGCCGCCACAGGCGCGCGACCCGGCGCGGATGACTGCGTTGCTCATCTCCGTCTCCGCCGCCGCGCGACCGTCAGCCTGCGGCGCGGTAGTTTTCCGCGACCTGCGGAAAGATGCCTGCCTTCGGCAGCATCGCCGGCACGGGCCGGCCGAGCTGCTCCTGCAGCCACCGGCTGGTGGCGACGATCTTCTCCAGGTCGATCCCGGTGCTAACGCCCGAACGCTCGAGCATGTAGACCAGGTCGTCGGTCGGGATGTTGCCGGTCGCCGCCGGCGCGAAGGGGCAGCCGCCGATGCCGCCGATGCTCGCATCCAGCGAACTCACGCCAGCCTCCACCGCCGCCTGCGCATTGGCGAGACCGGTGTTGCGGGTGTTGTGGAAATGACAGCGGATCGGCACGGCGTCGCCGATGCGTTCGCGGACGGCCTGCAGCATCTCGGTCACCTGAGCCGGCACACCGACGCCGATACTGTCGGCGAAGCCGAGTTCGACCGGCTCGCCGGCCATCACCTCGTCGACAATCGCCAGCACCCGGGACAGCGGCACCTCCCCCTCGAAGGGGCAGCCGAAGGCCGACGACACCATGACATTGGCCCGGATGCCGGCGGCCCGGGCATCCCGGGCGATATCCAGCCAGGCCTTGATCGATTCGCGGGTCGGCACGCCCTGGTTGCGCTGATTGTAGGTGTCGCTCGCGACCACGGCCATGCCGATCTCGTCGATGCCGGCAGCCCGCGCGCGTTCGAAACCCTTGCGGTTCAGCACCAGGCCGATATAGGTCACGTCGTCGCGCTTCGGCAGGCCGGCGATCAGGGCTTCCGCATCGGCCATCTGCGGCACGCGCTTCGGATGCACGAAACTGGTGACTTCGAGACGCCGGACGCCGGCTTCGATCGCACGGCGAATGAACTCGAGCTTGGTTTCGGTCGGCAGGATCTCCGGCTCACTCTGCAGGCCGTCCCGCGGTCCCACCTCGATGATCGACACTCGCTTTGATTGAGTTGTCATTATGTGCTTGAAGAACCGCAAAGATCGGCTATTGTATAGCACCACTGCGGTGTGGCAACCGATGCCGCAGACTCCCCGCTGCAATGCAGACGGCACTGGCCGCCGGCCGCGTGGCCACCGCGCAGGACGAACCCGGGCAGCGGAGCCGACCGAGAGGAACACCCGATGGCAGACGAAGGAAGCAGCAAGCAAGGACCACTGGCCGGGTTGCGCTTGATCGAAATGGGCACCCTGCTGGCCGGGCCGTTCTGCGGTCAGTTGATGGGCGATTTCGGCGCCGAGGTCATCAAGGTGGAACCCCCGAACCAGGGCGACCCGATGCGCGAATGGGGCCGCGAAAAGGCCCATGGGATGTCGCTGTGGTGGCCGGTGATCGCGCGCAACAAGAAATCCATCACGCTGAACCTGCGCGAGCCCGAGGGCCAGGCGATCGCCAGGGAACTGATCGCCAAGGCCGATTTCCTGCTGGAGAACTTCCGCCCGGGCACGATGGAGCGCTGGAACCTGTCCTGGGAAGCACTGCGCGAGATCAACCCGCGGCTGATCATGATCCGGGTGTCCGGCTACGGTCAGACCGGGCCCTATGCCAAGCGCGCAGGCTTCGGTGCCATCGGCGAGGCCATGGGCGGGCTGCGCTACGTCTGCGGCGACCCGTCGACGCCGCCCAGCCGCATGGGCATCAGCATCGGTGATTCGCTGGCGGCCACCTTCGCCTGCCTCGGTGCGCTGGCCGCACTGCATCATCGCGAGGTCACCGGCGAGGGACAGGTCGTCGATTCGGCGATCTACGAGGCAGTACTGAACATGATGGAGTCGCTGATCACCGAGTACGACAAGGCCGGCTACATCCGCGAACGCACCGGCTCGATCCTGCCGAATGTCGCGCCGTCGAACATCTACCCGACGAAGGACGGCAAGATGATCCTGATCGCGGCGAACCAGGACACGGTGTTCCGCCGCCTGTCGGAAGCGATGGGCCGGCCGGAACTGGCCGAAGACGAACGCTATGCGACCCATTCGGCCCGCGGCGCGCACCAGCAGGAGCTGGACGAGATCGTCGCCGAGTGGACCCGGACGGTCGATGCGGACGAACTGGAAAAGTTGATGGAGGAATACGGCATCCCGTCCGGCAAGATCTACCGAGCGCCGGAGATGCTCGCCGATCCGCATTTTCAGGCCCGTGAGGCCATCATCAAGACCCTGCATCCCCAGTTCGGCGAACTGCGCATGCAGAACGTTGCCCCGAAACTGTCCAGCACGCCCGGCGCGGTGCGCAGTCCGGCACCGGAGCTCGGCCAACACAACGAACAGGTCTACCGGGAGCTCCTCGGTTACAGCGAGGAGCGCCTGGCGGAACTGCAGGCCGCCGGGATCATCTGATGCCCCGCCCCATCGCGTGAACGGGCCGGCCGGCGAAACGCCGCGTCTCGGTCCGATCCAGGCGGTGACCTTCACGGCTGCCGACCTCGAGGCCGTGGCCGAGGCCTACGGGCATTATCTAGACTACCGGGAAATCGAGCGCGGCCGCGTCGCTGCCAATCTAGCCGAGGCCTGGGGAGCCCCGGGTGTCGCGGACCGCCCCTACCGGCTGCTGGCGCCGGCCGCCGGCGGCCCCGGATTCTTCCGCGTGATCGAGGCGCCGCCCGACCCCGCCTACCGGCCGTTCTCGACCTGGGGCTGGAACGCGGCCGAGCTGATCGTGCGCAGGGTCGACGAACTGGCCGACCGGCTGGCCGGCTCGCCCTTCCGGATCGTCGGCGAGCCGCAGGACCTGTCCTTCAGCAGCGATATCCGCGCGATGCAGGTGCTCGGCCCGGGGCAGGAGTTGCTGTACCTGACGGAATTCAAGCGGCCCGTGCCCGGCCTGGACGTGCCCGAGGCGCGTTGCGCGATCGACCGGACCTTCATCGTGATCGTCGCCGGCGCCAGGCTGAACGCGCTGCAGGATTTCTACGCCAGCGAATTCGGCGTGCCGCGAGCCACCGCGGTCGAATCGCGCGTCAAAGGCATGTCGGCCGCGTTTGGGCTTCCGCCGGAGCAGCGTTACCGGATCGCGGCCCTGCCGCTGGCCGGGCATTGCCTGATCGAGGTCGACGAGATGCCACCGGCGGCCGGCCCGCGCCCTTGCCGCCCCGGCGAACTTCCGGCCGGCATTGCGATCGTCAGCTTCGCCGCGCGCGGTGCCGCCTCCAAGATCAGTCCGGCCGGCGCCTTGTACTCGAGCGCGGGCGGCGCGGCAATTCGCCGCGGCGCTGCCGGCGAGCTGCTGGAGATCCTGCCGGCCTGAGCGCTCAGTTCCGCTTGCGCGCGAGACTCAGACCATCGCCGATCGGCAGCATCGCGAGATCCACGCGTTCGCAGGCGTGCAACCAGCGGTTGAACGCCCGCAGTGCCACGGTGTCGTCGCCTTGATTCTCCGGATCGGCCACGCTCCCGCCCCAGAGCACATTGTCGAAAGCCAGCAAGCCACCGGGACGCAAGAGCTCGAGACCCAGCTCCGCATAACGCCGGTAGCCCGCCTTGTCGGCGTCGACGAAGATAAAGTCGTAGCGACCGGCCTCGCCGGCTGCCAGCATGGCCTGCAGCGACTCGGCAGCATCGCCGAGCCGCAACTCGATGCGTTCGGCAACGCCGGCCCGCTGCCAGAATTCCCGGGCGATCCTGGTCCACTCTTCACTGATGTCCAGCGCCACCAGCCGGCCATCCGCCGGCAGCGCCTCGGCGCAGGCCAGCGCACTGTAACCGGTGAAGGTGCCGACCTCGATACAGCGCCGCGCCCCGATGAGCCGCAGCAGCAAGGCCAGCAGGGCGCCCTGCTCCGGCGCGATCTGCATCCGCGCCATCGGCATCGCTGCCGTGCGCTCGCGCAGGGCCGCCAGCACTGGCGATTCGCGCAGCCCGGTCTCGCGCAGGTAGGCCAGCAGGCGCGTATCCATTTGGAGCGTGGTCCGGCTCATCCGGTGATGATAGCAGCCGGTCCGGACTGGGCTACAATGCGCCGCTTCGCCCGGAACTCGCGCCGCGCATGGCCTTGACCGATCCGCAGACCCTGCTGAGCTGGCTGCTGCCGCTGCTGGCCGCAACCGGCCTGATCGCCGGCCTGCTGGCCGGCCTGCTGGGCGTCGGCGGCGGCATCGTGATCGTGCCAATGCTGTACTACGTGTTCAGCTACCTGGAGATCCCGGAGGCCGTGCGCATGCACCTCGCCGTCGGCACCTCGCTGGCCACGATCAACGTCACCAGTATTCGCTCGGTGCTGGCCCACCACGACCGCGGCAGTTTCGATCGGGACATCTTCCGCGACTGGGTGCCCGGCATCACGGCCGGCGTGCTGGCCGGCACCTGGCTCGCTACCCTGGCGAACTTCGACACCCTGCTCCTGGTCTTCGGCTTCGTAGCCCTGCTGGTCGCATTGCATATGGCTTTCGGGCGTCGCGACTGGCATCTGCACCGGGCCGCGCCACGCGGCCTCGCCGCCTGGCCGGTCACGCTGCTGATCGGGGCACTGTCGGCGATGATGGGCATCGGGGGCGGCACCTTGAGCGTGCCGGTGCTGAGCCTCTGCAACGTACCGATCCATCGCGCCGTTGGCACGGCCGCCGGTTTCGGGCTGGTCATCGCCTTGCCGGCCACGCTGGGATTCATCGCCGGCGGCTGGCACGCCAACGGCCTGCCACCAGGCAGCCTCGGCTACGTCAGCCTCCCCGGTTTCGCGGTGATTGCGATCGCGACCACGCTGACCGCCCCGCTGGGCGCACGGCTTGCGCATGCGCTGGATCCGGAGCCCCTGCGACGGGCCTTCGCGCTGTTTCTCGGCCTGACGGCGCTGCGCATGCTCGCCGACGCCTTCGGCTGAGCTACCGCGGTGGCCGGCTCTGCAGGCTCACGGCAAGCCGCAGCCGGTCGTCCAGCGTCGCGAGCAGCTGATCGCCGGCGCACAGCGGCCGTCCGGCACTGCCGCCAGCGCCGGCATCCGCGAATGCAACCAGGTCACCCGGCCGGAAGCCATAGCGCCGTGACAGCGCCGCGAGCAGCGCCGGGACTTCGCCCAATACCAGTTCGCCGGAATCGCCGGCGACACCATTGACGGCCAGACCGACCGCGATCCGGTCGACGGCGAGAAACTCGTCCTGCGTGATCAGGGCCGGGCCGCAGGGGAAGGCGCCTGGAAACTGTTTGCTGTCCAGGTAGCGACGCCAACTCGCTGCATCCGCATCCGCCGCCGGCTCTGCCAGCGAGATGTCGATGACCAGCGTCCAGGCGCCGATGGCCTCGGCGGCCGCAGCGGCGTCGACACGAAAAAGCGGCCGCGACAGCACCACGGCCGGCATCGCGCGGGCATGGATGCGCGCCTCGGGCAGCGCGGGCAGCATGACGGTGCTGCCATCGGCCGTCGCCGTGCCCGGCCCCTTGATGTACGCCGCGGGCCGCGGCTCGTCCGGCCCGGTCACGCGGCTGTCCGCGACCAGCATCAGTCCCGGACGCCGCAGCGGGGTCATCAGCGCGGTGCCGGCGAAGGGCAACAGCGCGCCGGCCTGTTTCAGCTCCGCGCGCCGGGCCGGGTCCACCGCGCCGTCCAGCAGCGCCTGCGCACGTTCCCTGCCGGCCTCGCCCGCGACCAGGATGCTGATCACCGATTGCGGGCGCCACTGCGCCTGGCTCAGTGTGCTCTCGGCGGCGCGCAGGTCCAGAATCCAGCCATCGGGCAACAGCAGGCCCGGCCGCCCGGCGACCTCGCGGCTGTCGATCGTCAGCAGTTGCATCGCGGGCGGCCGCTCAGAACTCGTTGTCGGCGACCTGCACGACCAGGCCGTCCAGCTCCGGCGTGACTTCGAGTTGACAGCTCAGGCGGCTGTTCGCGCGCCGCTCGGCGGCCGCATCCAGCATCGCGTCTTCCATGTCTTCCATCGGCGGCAGCCGCTCCAGCCAGCCATCGTCCACATAGACATGGCAGGTCGCGCAGGAACAGGCGCCACCACATTCGGCGACGATGCCGGGAACGTTGTTGTCGATCGCCCCTTCCATGACGGTATTGCCGGGCTCGACGTCGATTTCATAGCGCTCGCCGTCGCTGGCGAGGTAGACGATGCGCGGCATCCGCTCAGCCTTCCGGCGCGGCCTCCGCGGCCGGCGCCGCGGCGCTGCGCCGAACCTGGCGCAGCGATTCCTCCAGCTGGCGCAGCCGTGCCTGCTCGCGCTCGATGAAGGTGATCCACTGGGTCGCGGTCTTCCGGCTGCGCTTGTCCTGCGCCGCCTGTCGGAAGGCGCGCTTCGCCTCTTCATAGCGGTCCTTTTCGAACAGGCACATGCCCAGGACGATCTGCGCATTGTCCTTGCGCCGCAGGCCGCCCTTGCGCAACGCATCGCGCGCCGACTTGATGCAATTGTCGTAATCCGACAGGTTCAGGTAGCTCTGAGCAAGGCGCGCATCCAGGTCGCCGTCGTCGGACAGGCGCGCCGCCTGTTTCAGGGCAGGGATGGCCTTGCGGTCCTCGGCCGCGAGCATCCAGGCCTGCGACAGCACCCGGTAGTTCTCGGCCTTCTTCTCCACCAGACCTTGCTCGAAACCCGTTTCCAGCACCTTGGCCGCCTTGTACGGCACCTCGGCCTGCAGGAACAGCTGCGCCATCTGCACCAGTTCGTTGCTCCGGGTCAGCAGCCCCTGATCGTAGGCCGTTGCATAGGCGGCCACCTGCTTGCGTTCCTGTCCCAGCTCACCGTACATCGCCGCGAGCTGGGTCCAGTACTCCTTTTTCGGCCAGTTGACGACCAGGATCTCGAGAATGTCGCGGACCTTTTTCAGGTTGTTCAATTCGTAGTAGGCGACCCGCAACAGCAGCCACCACTGCTCCTTGATCGGCGTATTACGCTCCCGCGCAATGGCCATGGCTTTTTCGATCGGCTGGATCATCTGCTGGTATTTGTTCAGCGAGTAATAGCCGGAGGCCAGCAGGATGTACGGTTCCGGGCCCGGATTCTCCGCGGTCTTGAACCACTCGTTGATCAGATCGACCGCCTTCTGCCACTTCTCGATCGTGAAATACAGTTGCGCCAGCGTGTACAGCGTCTGGTTGTAGAGGCCCGGCGGAATCTCCGGCTGCGCCAGCACCTTCTCGTACATCCGTATGCTGTCCTTGTAACGCTCCTGCGAGTAATAGATGAAGCCGTAGAAGTTGTAGAGCTGAGCCTTTTCGTAAGGACTCAGCTTTTCCTGGTTGATTTCGTCGAGCACGCGCTTGGCGCCGGCGAAATCGTCCTTTTCCGACAATTCCTGGGCCTCGGCGAGCTTGCGGTAGACCTTCTCACTGATGGCTCCGGTTCGCCGCGTCTTCTGCTCGGACTTGGACTTGTCCTTGCCGCCACCGCCACCGTATTGCGCAAGGGCCGCCGGTGAGCCGGCCAGCGCGCAGGCCAGCAGCAGGGCCATCGCGGCTGGCAGCGCGGTCCGCAGCCGGCCGGCCAGTCCTCGCTTCATCCCGCCTGTCATCGGCACGCGCTCAATCCTCGATCTCGAAACTGATCCGGTGTTTCACGCCGGGCACGTCGATCGGCTCGCCATTGACGACCCGCGGCTTGTACTTGAACTTCAATGCGGCATTGACCGAGGCCCGCTCGAAGAGGGAACTCGAGCATTCGTCGACCTTGACATCGGTGACGGTGCCCAGCTTGGTGACCGTGAAAGTCAGGATGCAGTACCCCGACAGACCGCGCGCCTGCGCCCGCCGCGGGTAGATCGGCGCGACCTTGACGATCGGCAGATATTCGCCGTCGACATTATCGAAGCCACCGATACCGCCGATCGAAACATTGGCATTGACGTTGACGGGCGCGATATTGATGCTGCCGGCGTTCGGATCGATATTGTCCAGGTCCGGCGGCGGCATGTCCGGCGGCGGCTTGTCTGGCTCCGGCGGCTTCTTGGGCTTCGGCTTCTTGGTCTCCAGCGTTTCCTGACGCTCGACACGGACGAAGTCGACGAACTTGAAATCCTTCGTATCCTGGATCGCCTTCTGGCCGGTCGCGATCAGGATCTGCATGATCCAGAGCAACGCGAACGTCGCCACCGTGCCGGCGACCAGCGATATGCTCAAACGTGCAAACATGTCTTCCTTAACCTCCTCGCGCGTCAGTCCTGCTCGGCCGACAACGCGATTTTCTTCACGCCCGCTTCACGGGCGGCCTCGAGCACGGCCAGCACCGCCTCCGCCTGCGATTCCCGGTCGGCCTGGATCACGACCTCGCCTTCCGGGTTTTCGGCCATCAGCCGCTCGATCATGGTGCGCACGGCCTGCGGCGGCACCTTCTTGCGGTCGATCCAGATCTCGTTACTGGGACTGACCGCGATCAGGATGCTGGCCTTCTGCTGGGCCCGGGCCATCTCGGCCAGGGGGCGCACGACTTCAATGCCGGCTTCCTTGATGAAAGTCGCCGTGACAATAAAGAAGATCAGCATGATGAAGACGACGTCGAGCATCGGGGTCAGGTTGATCTCGCCCTCGTCCTCTTCGTGTGCCGACTGGATTACCGAACGCCGCATGCTGTCTGTCTCACTCCACTGGCTGCTGTCCAGGCTCGCGCCTCATTCCGGCAGCGGGCTGATCGGGATCGACTCGCCGTAGAAGCCCGCGCTGTTCGCCGCATCGATCACGCCGACGATCAACTCGGTCTTCGCGCGCTTGCCGGCAAGGATCGCGATGGGCGCATCCGGGTTCTCAGCCTTCTTCCGCGTGATCACGGCACTGACCGCGCGCGGATCGACGTCCCGGCCGTCGATGATGATCTTGTTGGTGCTGGTGATCCGCACCGTGATCGACTCGGATTTCTCCGGTTGCTGCTGCACCGACGGCGGCCGATTCGCCTCGAGCCCCGATTCCTTCAGGAAAGATGCGGTCACAATGAAGAAAATCAACATGATGAACACGACATCCAGCATCGGCGTGAGGTTGATCTCGGCCTCCTCCTCGCCTTCGGCCAACGCCTGGCTCAATTCCTTCAGTCTCGACATCTCAGGCTATCACCCCCGCCATCCTGTTGCGGCGCGTCAATGGTCCATGGTCAGGTCGTCCTGCAGGTTCTCGACCTCCCGTTCGACGCGCCGCGTCAAGAGGGTGACCAGGAACACGCCGGACAGCGCGCCGACCATGCCGGCCATCGTCGGGATCGTCGCCCGCGACACGCCCGAGGCCATCGAGCGCGCATTGCCGCTGCCGGACAGCGCCATGACGTCGAAGACCTCGATCATGCCGGTGACCGTGCCCATCAGTCCCAGCAGCGGGCACAGGGCCACCAGCGTCTGGATCACCGGAATGCCGTAGTTGGCGGCCATCTCGAACTGCGAGATGAGCTTGTCCCGGATCGCGTGCGCATACCAGGAACGGCGTTCCGGGCGGGCTTCCCACTGCTCGCGCAGATCCTGGCCGAGCTTTTTCAAGCCGGTCTGGAAATAGATCAGGCGCTCGACGATCAATACCCACATCAGGAAGATCGTCCACCCGATTAGAGTCAATACCGGGCCGCCGAGTTCCAGGAAATCCCGGACCGCTTCGAAAGCATCCATGAACCACTGCATCGGTTGCGGTTCCCGCCGGCGGGCTCAGGCGGCCTTGCCGCCATGCTTTTCGGCATGTTCTGCGATGATGCCGGCGCTCTGCTCCTGCAGCACCTGGATGATCCGTTTGCTGCGACCGCTCACGAGCGTGTGCAGCAGCACCATCGGGATCGCCACCGTCAGGCCGAGCACGGTCGTGACCAGCGCCTGCGAAATGCCGCCGGCCATCAGCTTCGGATCGCCGGTGCCGTACAGCGTGATCGCCTGGAAGGTCTGGATCATGCCGGTCACGGTGCCGAGCAGGCCCATCAGCGGCGCGACGACGGAAATGATCTTGATGAACAGCAGCGCGCGGTTCAGCGCCGGCGTTTCCTTGAAGATCGCCTCCGACATCTTCAGTTCGAGGGTCTCGGTATCGACGTCGCGGTTCTCCTCGTAGACCATCAGCACGCGGCCCAGCGGATTGTCCGGGCTGGGCTTGTCGCTCTTGAGCTGGGCCGTGACCTTGCGGCTGGTGATGCCGAGGACGACCATGCGCTCCAGCGCGATCAGCAGGCCGATGATGCCCAGCGCGATGATCAGGTAGCCGACCAGGCCGCCCTGCTGGATCCGCTCCTGCAGATTCGGGCGGGCCACCAGTGAATTCAGCACGCCACCCAGCGTCGGGTCGAGGCCGAACTTCACCTTGCCCTCGGTGGCGTTGAACAGCGCCGAGGTGCTATCGATGAAGCGGCTCTGCTCGGGCTGGCGCGGCAGCTCGGCGACCGACTGGGTGGTCGGCTCGAATTTCAGGTATTTCCCGTCGGTGATGATGTTGAACAGCCCGACGCGCACCACGTCCGTCGGCGCCTCGACGCCTTCGTTATTGATCACCCTGGTGTTGAACTTCACCACCCGGCCGCTCTCGGTCATCTCGCGCTGCAGCTCGAACCACAGCCGCTCGATCTCTTCCAGCGACGGCAGCTTCGAACTGCTGCCGATCTTCTTCGCCAGCGCTTCGAGGAATTCACCACGGTCCGGATACTGGATATTGGTCAGCGAGGCATCGAAGCTGGCGCGCGCATCGCCGGCGACCTGCTGCATGACGCCGAACAGCTCCTTCAGGGAGCCGAGGCGGTCGTCCAGCGTCGCACTCAGCGTGGCGATCTCCTGCTCGTTGTCGTCGTAGGCCTT
>RFHQ01000091.1 GCA_003695765.1 Gammaproteobacteria bacterium | reverse complement strand
TTGGCATCGTAGCTCATCGCCGTAATGTGGCCGTTCTCGTCGACGAGCTGCAGCAGGTTGTCGGCATCGTCGTAGACCAGTGCCGCCGTGCTGCCGTCCGGCTGCGTCACTCGGTTGAGGCGCCGGAACGCATCATAGCCATAGCTCGTGACATTGCCCGCCGGATCCTGGACCGCGGCCGGCGTGCCATCCGCGTTGTAGGTATAGCTGACGACGCCGCCGAGCGGGTTCGTAATCGTCAGCGGCTGGCCATGGGCATCGAAGGTCGCCGTGCTGGTAAAGCCGGCCTGGTCCGTGTACGTGACCGGATTGCCGTTAGCGTCGCGGGTGAACGTCTCGGTGCTGCCATCCGGGTGCGTAATGGCCGTGAGATCGTTGAGCGTCACATTGGCGAAGACACGCGACGAATAGCCGAACGTATGGCTGCCCCCATCGGGTGCCGTGAACCCGGTCAACAGGCCGGTGGCGCCGTCCACGGCCAGCGTGGTCGTGGCGCCGAGTCGGTCCGTGAACGAGGCTGGCTGCCCGTTTCCATCGAAGCTCCGGCTGGCAATCTCGCCCGCCGCGTCCTGGGCCGTGGTCAGCTCCCCGGCCGCGCCATGCTGGTGGACGCGACTGTTGCCAGCCGGGTCGGTGATCGTCGTCTGCCCCGCGGCGTAGGCAAAGCTGTAGGTATTCCCAGCAGCATCGGTCTGCGTCGCGACCTTGCCGCTGTTCGGATCCGGCACGGCGAAGAAGGTCTGGACGAACGGCACGTTGCCGTTGGGGCGCGTCATCGAGATCAGCAGCGCATGATCGGCCGTGCCACTGGTGTCCTTGTAGCTGTAAGTCGTGACGAAATTGCGCGTGTCGCGGACGATCGTCAGGGCCTCGGGATCAATCGGGTCGGTGTACTCGTAGACGATGGCCCGGGTACCGTCCGATACCGACGAGATCTTGGGAATCGCAGCCGCGTTGTAACTGAAGCTGAGTGTCCTGCCCAGCCCATCGCTGACCGACAGCAGCTGGCCGGTGGCCGGATCATAGCTCAGGCTGTGGACATTGCCGTGCCCGTCCTCGACCCGCCGCAGCCGGCCGTTGACGATATTGCCGGTGGTGAAATCGAACGTGTAGATCCGCTCGTCGACCGGGTCATACAGAACGGCATCCTGACCGGCCGCCGTGTGCAGCTGGTAAGGGGTATCCAGATTGTCCTGCTGCACCCAGTTGCCGCCGATGTTCAGGAACTGCGTGACCCGGCCGATTGCGCTGACGTAGGTCGCCACATTCCCGACCCAGAACAGCCGGGCATCGAAATTGTGGCGCCAGTTGCTGCCGAGATCGCCGACAATGAAGCTGCGGCGAAGGTACGATGCGTAGTAGCGCTCGAAATACAAGGGCATCGGCCCGCCGAGATCGATATCGCGCAGCCGGTTCGTATACAGCTCGCCGTTGAAGGTGTTGACGGGATCGCGGTCCCGTCCGGCATGGCGGACATTCGCCGTGCTGTCGGATTTCGCATTCGTCGGCGGCGGCTGCGAGATCGGCAAGGCCACGAGGTCGCGGCCTTTGTTCAGGCCGGAGCCGCCGAGCGAGGCTTCGAAGAACAGCGTGCCGTCGACGATAACGCCATCTTCGACGTCGGGCAGCGACGTCCCGGGGCCCGGCTCCAGATCCTCGAGCAACGCAGTCCCCGCGGCAGTCCCGTCGCTGACCCAGGGCTCTGCCCCGTGGATCTGGTCATCGGCCCTGAAGTAGGCCTTGCCATTGACGTAGCCCAGTGCTCTTCCCGGGCTGGACTGGAAGGGCTCCGCGGCGATGTTGGCGACCAGCACCGTGCCGGCCGCGGTGCCGTCGCTCTTCCAGAGTTCTGCGCCGGCGCCGCCGCCGTCGTCGGCGGTGAAGAACAGCTTCCTCTGGACGGCACTGAGCTCGCGGGCGGCGGCGAATTGCTTCAGCAGGACCGTGCCGGCCTCGGTGCCATCGCTCTTCCACAATCCGAAACCGCTCGGCCCATTGGCCAGAAAGAACAGGGTTCCGGTCACGGTCGGGCCGAGGTCATCACGGACGACGACGAGATCCCGCAGATTCGACGAAGCCGCACCGGGCATGACGTCCTTGAGCATTTTTGTCCCGGCCACGGTACCGTCGGTGACCCATAGCTCACTGCCGTGGGTGCCATCGTCGGCAATGAAAAACACCTCGCCCTCCATTTCGGCCAGATTGGCACCGCGCCCCGGCGTCGTACTGCGAAACTCGACGCCCGGCGCTGGGCCGGGATTGATGTCTTTCAACAGGAAGGTGCCGGCCTCCGTGCCGTCCGTCACCCAGAGCTCGCTGCCGGCAACACCGTCATCGGCGACAAAGAAAAGCTTGCCGATGGTCGGCACTCCGATGAAGTTCGGCAGCGCCGCCGGGAACGAAAAAAAGGTCGTGGATGCCGTGCCCGGCCTGATGTCCTTGACGAGCACGGTGCCGGCCGCCGTGCCGTCCGTCTTCCACAATTCGCGACCATTGGAACCATCGGCGGTGAAAAAAAGCCTGCCAGCGAAACGGAAAAGCCCCCGCGGCGTGGAGAAACCATGGGTCGAGAAGTCACCGAGGAGCACCGTACCAGCCGGAGTGCCGTCTGTCCGCCAGAGGCCGGATCCCCGGAACGAACGCGTACAGGCGAAATACAGGAAGTTGCCGAGGGTCTCGAGATTGGCGGCGAAGTCGGTTTCCGGTTCACAGTTGGCAGGGGTTTGCCCGCCGTCGTCGGCGACCAAGGTGGTCGGGGCCGTATCGCCCGGGGCCAGGCGCCGCAGCACCCTGATCGGTGAAAACGTCGTATCGACCCACCCGCGAAAATAGACCGAATTGCCGAGCGGCTCCAGATCCCCTACGACATCGACGTGATAGACCTGATGGCTCGCGGCGGCAGCATTGGCGAGAGCAGCGAGCAGGATTGCCAGCAACCCGCCGCGTGTGCGGCTGATGTGGCCACGAGGCGCCGTGGTGGATACCGATTTTCTGGCAAACGGAAACACGGGCGAGACTGCGTTCGCTGGGATATTTATCAGAACAATTGCAGATTTGTCCAGCATGGAGAGGAAACTTGCTGACAGCTTTCGACATAAGCTCGTCTATCCAGGTATCGACCGTCGGGCAGTCCGACAGGAATCCCTTTTTCTCAGCGTGACCCATCCAGCACTTCCCCGTGCTCCCGCGTCGCATGGAAGCCGACCTCGGGCCAGCGCTCCTCGGCCAGTTCCAGGTTGTAGCGATTGGTCGCGAGAAAAACCGGGTTCCCGTCGACGTCGGTGGCCAGCGACGCCGCCTCCTTGCTCGTGAAGCGCTCGCGGGTCTTTGCGTCCGGGAATCTGAGCCAGCGCGCCGTGTGCAGCCCGACCTGCTCGTAGACCGCATCGACCGAGTACTCGCCGGCCAGCCGGTGGCGGACGATTTCGAACTGCAACTGGCCGACCGCGCCGAGGACGACCCTCCCATCCCGCAGACTGAAGACCTGGATCGCGCCCTCTTCCCCGAGTTCCTTCAGGCCCTTCTGCAGCTGCTTGGTCTTGAA
>RFHQ01000009.1 GCA_003695765.1 Gammaproteobacteria bacterium | reverse complement strand
GGCGCCATCCTTGGCAATGCCGCCGGCCTCGACCTTGCTGCCGACCATGAAACCGGTGATGTTCTGCAAGAACAGCAGCGGAATGCCGCGCTGGCAGCAGAGCTCGATGAAGTGCGTGCCCTTCAGGGCCGACTCGGAAAACAGCACGCCGTTGTTGGCGACGATGCCGAGTGGATAGCCCTGCAGATGCGCGAAACCGCAGACCAGCGTCTTGCCATACAGCGCCTTGAACTCGTGGAACTCGCTGCCATCGACCAGCCGGGCGATCACTTCGCGGGCATCGTAGGGCTGGCGCGGATCGGCCGGAATCAGCCCGAGCAGCTCGTCGGCCGGGTAGCGCGGCTCGGTGGCCGGCCGGGCGGGCAGCGAGGCCGGTGGGCGGTTCAGGTGGGCGATGACTTCACGTGCAATCTTGAGCGCATGGTGATCGTCCTGGGCGTAGTGATCGGTGACCCCGGAGATGCGCGAGTGCACATCGGCGCCGCCGAGCTTCTCGGCCGTGACGACTTCACCAGTGGCGGCTTTCACCAGCGGCGGGCCGCCGAGAAAGATCGTGCCCTGCCCCTTGACGATGATGCTCTCGTCGGACATCGCCGGGATGTAGGCGCCCCCGGCCGTGCAGGAACCCATGACCACGGCCACTTGCGGGATGCCGGCGGCCGACATGTTGGCCTGGTTGTAGAAGATGCGGCCGAAGTGGTCGCGGTCGGGAAAGATCTCGTCCTGTTTCGGCAGGAAGCCCCCGCCGGAATCGACCAGGTAGATGCAGGGCAAGCGATTTTCCCAGGCAATCTCCTGCGCGCGCAGGTGCTTTTTGACGGTCATCGGGTAATAAGTGCCGCCCTTGACCGTCGCATCATTGGCAATGATCACGCAGTCCTGCCCGGCGACCCGGCCGATGCCGGTCACCAGGCCGGCGGCCGCGACCCGGTCCTCGTACAGGCCCCAGGCGGCCAGCGGCGACAGTTCGAGAAACGGCGAGCCCTGGTCGAGCAATTGCCAGACGCGGTCGCGCACCAGCAGCTTGCCGCGCGCCAGGTGCTTCTCCCGCGCCGCCTCGCTGCCGCCGAGTGCGACCGCGGCGAGTTTCTGCTGCAGGTCGCGCACCAGCGCTTCGTTGTGCGCATGATTCTGCGCGTAGCTCGCGCTGCTGCGATCGAGCCGGCTTTCGAGCACGCTCATCGCGCCATCTCCAGCAGGCGGCGCGCGGCCTGCAGGTGCGGCCGGTCGAGCATCCGCCCGTCCAGCTGCACGGCGCCGGCGCCGGAACTGGCCGCGAAGGCCGCGACCACGCGCCGTGCCTCGGCGAGCTGTTCCGTGCTGGGACTGAAGGCCGCGTTGATCACCGGCACCTGGTCCGGATGGATCGCCAGCATGCCGCTGAAGCCTTCGGCGAAAGCCTGCGCCGCCGTCTTTTGCAGGCCGGCCAGGTCACGGAAATCCGGGAACACGGTTTCGATCGCCGGCAGGCCAGCGGCGGCCGCAGCGAGTTGGCAGAGGCTGCGGACCAGGCGGTAGGTGAACAGCCAGTCGCCGTGTGCATCGCGGTTCTTTACTGCGCCGAGCTCGGCCGACAGGTCTTCGGCGCCCCAGCTCAGCGCCACCAGGCGCGCCGGGTGCTCGACATAGCCGGGCAAGGCAGTGACGCCATGGGCCGTTTCCGTGACCACGGCCAGCACCTGGATCGACCCGACCGGCAGGCCCTGCTGCACCTCGCGGCCGGCCAGCATCTCGTCGAGCCGCGCGACGTCGGCAACGGAATCCGGCTTCGGCAGAACCACGCCAGCCGGCGCCGCTGGGACGATCGCGTCGAGGTCATCGCCGGCGAGATTGCTGGCAAGCCCATTGATACGCACCCAGAGCGGCGGCGAACCGGCGGGACGCTCGCTGGCCAGAAACGCCGCGACCTCGCGCCGCGCATCCGCCTTGGCCGTTGGCAGCACCGCGTCTTCCAGGTCGCAGATGACGGCCTCGGCGCCGCTGCGCAGAGCCTTCTGCAGCCGCGCCGGCCGGTCGCCCGGGACGAACAGCCAGCTGCGCGGGATCGCCATGGTCCGGTCTCAGCCCGCCGGCCGTTTGCGCACCAGGACGGTCCGCTTGCAGCTCGCCACCAGCTTGTCCGCCTGGTTGAAGGCCCGGTGCAGCAGGGTGACGACGCCGGCGCCGGGGCGGGAACGGCTCTCGCGCGCCGCGACGACCTCGGTCTCGATACGCAGCGTGTCGCCGACGAACACCGGTGCCGGGAAGCGCACTTCTTCGAGACCGAGATTCGCGATGGCCGTGCGCTGAGTCGTATCGCCGACCGAGATGCCGATCATCAGGCTCAGCGTGAAGCAGCTGTTCACCAGCACCTGGCCGAACTCGCTGGCCTGCATGTATTCCGCGTCCAGGTGCAGGGCCGCGGGATTGTGCGTCAGCGTCGTCAACAGAAGATTGTCGGTCTCGGTCACGGTGCGCCGCAGTTCGTGCCCGATCAGCTGCCCGGGCACGAATTCTTCGTAGTAAAGGCCTGCCATCCGCTTGCTCCTCGCGGCACCGTTGCCGTCAGGCACCGGCCGCCAGCAATTCCCTGCCGATCAGCATACGCCGGATCTCCGAGGTGCCGGCGCCGATCTCGTAGAGTTTCGCATCGCGCAGGAACCGGCCCGTCGGGTAGTCGTTGATGTAACCATTGCCGCCGAGCAGCTGAATCGCATCCAGCGCCACGCGCGTCGCCCGCTCCGAGGCATACAGAATGACACCGGCCGCGTCCTCGCGGCGGATATGGCCCGCATCCGCCGCCTGCGCCACCGCATAGACATAGGCGCGGCAGGCGTTGAGGGTCGTGTACATGTCGGCCAGCTTGCCCTGCACCAGCTGGAACTCGCCGATCGGCCGGCCGAACTGGCGGCGTTCACGGACATAGGGCAGCACGACATCCAGGCAAGCCTGCATGATGCCCAGCGGCCCACCGGCCAGCACCAGCCGCTCGTAGTCCAGCCCGCTCATCAGCACCTTGACGCCCTGATTCAGCCCCCCGAGCACGTTCTCACCGGGCACGATGCAGTTGTCGAACACCAGCTCGCAGGTGTTCGAGCCGCGCATGCCGAGCTTGTCGAGTTTCTGCGCCGTCGAAAAGCCCGGGAATTCGCGCTCGACGATGAACGCGGTGATGCCCCGCGAACCGGCCTCCGGATCGGTCTTCGCGTAGACCACGAGGGTGCCGGCCTCCGGCCCGTTGGTGATCCACATCTTGCTGCCGTTCAGGACGAAGTCCGCACCGCGGCGCTCGGCCCGCAGCCGCATACCGACCACGTCTGACCCGGCGCCCGGCTCGCTCATCGCCAGCGCGCCGACCCGTTCGCCGGCGATCAGCGTCGGCAGATAACGGCGCTTCTGCGCCTCGCTGCCGTGGCGCCGTATCTGGTTGACGCAGAGGTTCGAGTGCGCGCCATAACTCAGGCCCACCGAGGCCGATGCGCGGCTGATCTCCTCCATCGCGATCACGTGTTCGAGATAGCCCATGCCGGCGCCGCCTTCCTCGCGCTCGACCGTGATGCCGAGCAGGCCCAGCTCGCCCAGCTTGCGCCACAGGTCCTGCGGAAACTCGTTGTCGCGGTCGATGGCTGCGGCGCGCGGCGCGATTTCGGCAGCTGCGAACTGGCGTACCGAGTCGCGCAGCATGGCCGCGGTCTCGCTCAGCAGCGGCGCCGATGCCGTCATGGCCGTTGCCATCGATTCGATTGATTGACCATTACGTAACTTTTCATTTCAGCCTGCCCGGGCCAGGCGGCCTGCCTCGAGTTCCTGCAGACAGCGGGCCTCGACCTCGTCCATCGCGCGCAGCGTGGCCTCGATATCCCGCAGCTTGTCCAGCAACTCGGCACGGTGCTCGCGGATCTTGGCTCAGAGCCGGACCAGCTACGCTCGCGCTTGCCCTCGGGGCTATCATACATGCCAATGATTTCTTTGCATTCTCCGAGCATGCAGCTTCGCAACAGCGAAATCGCCGACAAGTTCGACCGCCTGGCCGACCTGCTGGAGATCGACGGCGCGAATCCGTTCCGGGTCCGCGCCTACCGCAACGCCGCGCTGACGATTCGCGGGCACCCGGTGCCGATGGGCGAACTGCTGGCGCAGGGCGAGGACCTGACCCGGCTGCCCGGCATCGGCCAGGATCTCGCGAACAAGATCCGGACCATCGTCGAGACCGGCGAACTGCCGCTGCTGAAGGAGCTCGAGCACCGCGTGCCGCCGGCGCTGGCCGACCTGCTGCTGGTCAAGGGGCTGGGGCCGAAGCGCGTGAAGGCACTCTACGATCACTTGCAGATCCGCAGTGCCGAAGACCTGAAGCGCGCGATCCGCAATGGCCGAATCCGCGAGCTGCGCGGCTTCGGCGCCAGGACCGAGCAGCTGATCAGCGAGCAACTCAAGCGCCTCGCGCACCGCGAGCAGCGCCTGAAACTGGCCGAAGCCGAGGAGATCGCGACGCCGCTGGTCGCATACCTCGAGCGCGTCCGTGGCGTGAAACAGGTGACCGTGGCCGGCAGTTTCCGGCGCCGGCGCGAAACGGTCGGCGATCTCGACATCCTGGTCACCGCGAGTCACGGTTCGCCGGTCATGGCCCGCTTCGTCCGCTACCCCGAGGTCGCCGAAGTCGTCTCGCGCGGCAAGACACGCAGCACGGTGCGGCTGCGCGGCGGCCTGCAGGTGGACCTGCGGGTGGTGCCACAGGTCAGTTATGGCGCTGCGCTGGTCTATTTCACCGGCTCGAAAGCGCACAACATCGCGATTCGCACGCTGGCCGCGAAACGCGACCTGAAGATCAACGAGTACGGCGTCTACCATGGCGAGCGGCGCAAGGCCGGCAAGACCGAGGC
>RFHQ01000090.1 GCA_003695765.1 Gammaproteobacteria bacterium | reverse complement strand
CTGGGAAGTCGCCTGGCGCGGCGAGGCCGACCCGCGGCTGGTCGAGGCCTGGCGTCTGCCGGAAGCGGCCCGCATCGACGAAATGCTGTTGCGCAATCCCGGCACCGACAGGGGCTTCGTCCGCCTGGTCCGGATCACCGGCGCCCCGCAGCAGCAGATCCGCTCGAACGGGCAGACCTGGGAGACCGGCGGGATTTTCGACCTCAACGTCCGGGTCACCGACGTCCCGGCGCGCTTCGCCGAGCTGCAGGCCCGCGACTGGCAGGGCTATGCGGATCCGATTCGCTTCACCTTCGGTCCCTTCGTCGTCCGCGAATGGCTCGGTCGCGGACCGGACGGCGTGGTCTTCGCGCTGATCCAGCGCGAGCAGCCGCCGCTGGAAGGCTGGCCGCTGATCCGCGGCTTCAGCCGCAGTTTCAATTCCACGCAAATCGTTCGCGACCTGGCTGCGTCGCTGGACTTCTATGTCGGCCTGCTGGGCTTCCAGGTGTACGTCGAGACCGAAGGCCCGAGTCCGGAGCCGGGTCCCAATGTACTGGGGTTGCCCTACGAACTGGCAGCTACCGTCAGCCGCCACACGGTGATCGTCGACCCGGCCGGGGCCAACGAGGGCTCGGTCGAGCTGATCGAGTTCGACGGTCTGAGCGGTCGGGACTTCGCCGAGCGGGCGCGGCCGCCGAATCTCGGCGTGCTGGCCCTGCGCTTCCCGGTCGATGATGTGCCGGCACTCGCGAAGCGCCTGGCAGACAGGAATTGGCCGCTGGAGGCGCGCAGCCGTCTGGCGCTGCCGCCCTATGGCGAGGTCGAGCTGCTGGCGCTGCGCGGCCCGAACGGCGAGTGGCTGGAGTTCTTCGAGGCCGCGGGAAGCGACTGACGGGGACTGGTGATGGCCGCCTGCTGCAGCGCGACCCGGGCGCGCTTTCGGTGACCGGAAAGAAAACGGCCCGCAGCAGCGCTGCGGGCCGTTGTCGTAGTGGCGGGCTCGAGCTTCAGTCGCGGCCGAAGGACACCTTGAACTCGATGCCGTAGTTGCGCCCGCGGCGCATGTCGCCGAAGAAGGCGCGCGGCCAGATGACCTCGCAGTCCGGGCGGAACGGCCCAGCGGGACAGTTCGTTGCGCCGGCCGCGGACGGGTCGCCGACCCCGCCGACGAAGTCGAACAACGGATCCTGCAGCCAGCGGGTGACCATCGATGGCGCATCCTCGTCCGTGAGGTTCCTGCCATAGAGCGACACCGACCAGTTTTCGCCGCCGATGCCGACCTTGCCGTTCAGGATGGTTGCGTCCGGCACCCAGGCCAGGTTGTGCACCTGCACCGGCTTCTTGTCCTCCCAGCTGACGTCCAGGTTGGTGAAGAACTCGAGGCCGCCGCGCCCGATCTCGCGCCGGAAATCGGCGTAGGCGCTGACCTGGTGCTTGGAACTGAGCGGGAACTGGTGGCCCACGATCGAGCCGTCGCCGGTGCCGCTGCCCGGCACGTCGGGAACGAAGCCGGTGCAGGTCGTCGCGTCCTTGAGCTCACCGCCGCCGGAGGTCAGTGTCCACTGGAACTCGTCGCAGCCCTTGGTGAACTCGCTGTCCGCCAGCGCATAGTTGGCGCCGAGGGTCAGCATGTCGTTGACGGCCCAGCTCAGTTCCACCTCGACGCCGGTGACCTCGCCGTCACCCTGGTTGGTGACGATCGAGGTCAGGGTGCCGCCACCCGAGGCCAGCGGCGTCGTGAGCTGGATTTTCTGGGCATCGATGAAGAAAGCAGCGATGTTCGCGATCAGGCGGCCGTCGAGGAGCGTGCTCTTGATGCCGAGTTCGAAGTTGTCGGACTCCTCCTGGTCATACTCCGGCTTGCCGACCGCATCGCCGTCTTCGCCGTTCAGGCCGCCGGGCTTGAAGCCCTTCGCATAGATGCCATAGAGCATCACGGCGTCGCTGACATTCCACTTCAGCGAGAAGCGCGGGGCCGTGCCGTCGAAGCTGGCCTTCTGACTGAAGGTCGTCGCACCACTGGCATCGAAGGCCTTGAAGTCCTTGTCTTCCTCGAAATAGCGCAGCTCCAGGCTGGCGCTCAGGTTGTCCAGCAGATCATATTCGAGCATGCCAAAGACCGCCCAGTTCTCGACCCCGCCCTCGTCTTCGACCGGACCGCCGTCGGGCTTGCTGAAGGTTATGTCCCGGCTCTCGACCGTCTGGTCGTAGAAGAACAGCCCGGCCATGCCGCGCAGGCGGTGCTCCTGAGGCGAATCCAGGCGCAGTTCCACCGAGTAATCTTCCGCGTTGTCGATACCCGAACCGCAGAGCGGGCATTCCTCGCCGAAGAAAGTGCCAAGCACGTTGATCGAGCTGTGATCACTGTCGGAACCGGTCTTCAGTTCTTCATCGCGCCAGGCGAAGGAGCCGACCGCGTTCCAGCCGCTGCCGGCGATGTCCCAGTCACCGAGCAGGCTGGCATAGGTCAGGTCGCGATGTACGCCGGAGAAAGCGACGCCCTGCTGCGGGTTGTAGACCGGCGTGACCACACCGAAGCCCGGCGCCGGGTTCGGCACGATGCCCGGCACCAGCGGTGCGGTCCGGCCGGGCGCCAGCGGGCCGTCGTTCAGCGCGACGGTATCGCCGGGGCGTTCCACGTCGCCGCAGTAGTACTGGAAGTTGTTCGTGCTGCCGCCGCTGGCATTCGGCCAGGCCGCCAGCGAGCGGGTCCCCGGGAAGCAGTTGTTCATCGCCGACGGCTGCAGGAAGAAGGCCCGCGTGCCGTCCCGGTTCCGCTGGTAGGAGACGCGGCCGGTCAGGCTCAGCTGCTCGGTCGGAGTCCAGTGCAACACGCCGCTCAGAGAATTCGTCTCCTCGTCGCCGACCTTGTTGCCGGTGATGACGTTGGTGTATTCGCCATCGAAACTGTAGCTGCGCAGGAACAGCGAGGCCGCCAGCTTGCCCTCGATGATCGGGCCGGAGACGCCGATGCTGCCGTTATAGTCATTGTCGCTGCCGGCGCGCAGCTTCACGTCGCCGTAGAAGCGATCGCCCGGTTTCCGGGTCACGAAGTTGACCGCGCCCGCGTAGGTGTTACGGCCATAGAGCGCGCTTTGCGGCCCGCGAATGACCTCGACCCGCTCGACGCTGTCGATGTTCAAGGTGCCGATGTCGCCAGGATAGTAAACGCCGTCGACGAAATAGGCGGTGCCGGACTCGACGCCGAACTGCACGCCGGCCAGCACGTTGCCGAGCCCGCGGATGACCGGCCGCTCGGTCGCGCGGCCGAAGGCATCGGCCAGGCTCAGTCCCGGCGTGTAGCGGGCGACGTCGCTGACGGTGCGGATCTGCCGATTCGCGATCGTCTCGACGGTCAAGGCTGTGACCGTAGCCGGGCTTTCCTGCAGGCTCTCCTCGCGCTTGCGCGCGGTCACGACGATTTCCTCGAAGCCCTGTGCACCGGCGGCGATCGGCAGCGAGATGCCGGCGCCACCGGCGACGGCGGCGAGCAGCACGGCCAGGCCCAGCCGCGCCCGTTGCTGTGGATTCCTCATGTCTGGACGACCCCCCTGAGACGCTGATTGAGCGGCGCCGCGACCGGCCGGCCCGCGGCCAGCCTACCCGAATCGCGGCGCCTGCGGGCGAAAATACGCCTGATGACAGGAGGCTGTCAATCGCCGCTGTTGCTTGGGGGCAACAGCGGCGGCTGACCGTGGCGCTTGCTGGCGCGCTGCCTGACGCCTGCGCAACAGCCATCCCGGCCAGGCAAAAGAAAAGCCCGCGCCAGCGGACGCGGGCTTTCCGGCCGGATGGCCGCGCGGCTCAGCGACTGGCGCCGAAACGCAGGTTGATGGTCACGCCGACCTGCCGCTGGCGCGGCGCAGTCAGCGCGAAGCCACGCGGGCTGGTGCTGGAGCCGGCGCACTGCGGGATCGTCGGGAAGGGCGGCGCGCCCAGCACCGAGTTGCAGGAAGGCAGGGTGCCGCTGCGCCGGTCGATGTAACGCAAGACGTCGATCGGCGTGTCATCGTCGAACAGGTTCTTGGCCCAGACCTTGAATTCCCACTGACCCCAGTTGAGGCCCGCCTGCAGACCGACGATGTTGCGCTCGCCGGTCTCGATCAGGTTGTGCTCCTGGGCGAACTTGGAGTCTTCATAGGCCCAGTCCGCACTGATGAACCAGCTGTTGCCATCGCGCAGCGGGCGCTCGTAGCGGCCGAACAGGCTGACCATGTGCTCGGGCACGCGCGGCGACTTGCGGCCGGCGACATCGCCGAACTGCGCCAGGGTTGCGAAAGTGCCGTCCCAGCCCATCAGGTCCGCTTCGTCGCTGCTGATACGCTTCTTGATCTCAGAGTCTGTCCAGGCATAAGTCAGCCCGCCGCTCAGGTACTCGGTGATCGCGAAAGCGCTCTCCAGTTCGATACCCCAGACGTCGGTTTCACCGACGTTCTCCAGCACCGAGGTCGTGGCGCCGCCGGTGTCGATCACCGTGGTCAGCTGCTGGTTGGAAATGTCCATGAAATAACCGGCGACATTCAGCGTCAGCCGGTCCTCCAGCCACTGCGACTTCATGCCCAGTTCGTAGTTCCAGGCTTCTTCTTCGTCGACTGCGCGCAGGCTCTCGTCCGGCAACGTGCCGCCGTTGAAGCCGCCGGGCTTCGTGCCCTTGGCGACGTTCAGGTAGACCATCGCCTCGTCGGTCACCTTGAACGCGGCGGTGATGCGCGGCGTGAAACTGTCGAAGGTCTCGTTGCAGCCGCCCAGACGGGAGTCACAGCCGGTCGGCGTCGGCACCGAGGCCGGGTCGATCAGCGTATCGGTGACCGTGATCTCGTCCTCGGCATAGCGCATTTCCAGGCCGAGGGTCAGCCGCTCGGTCGCATCCCACTCGATACCGCCGAAGATCGCCCAGTTCTTGATCTCCTCGTCGGTCAGCGGAAAGCCGCTGAAACGGTTGAAGGGCTGGTCGACCAGCTGCCGCGTCACGGGATCCACGCCCTTGGACTCCTTCTCCTCGACTTCCCCCTTGTAGTAGTAGCCACCGGCCGTGATGCGGAAATGCTCGATCGAGTTTACGGTGACCCGCAGTTCCTGCGAGAAGTCGGTCTGGTCGTTGGTGCCGACCTGGTAGAAAGCACCGGCGAAGAACGGAATCGGGTCATAGGCGCCGTACGAGGTGTCGAAGGCCGTGCGTTCCTCGTCGTCGACCCAGCCGGTCAGGCTGGTCAGGGTCACGTCTTCGAGGGCCTCCCAGTTGATCGTCAGCGAGGCCAGTTTGCGCTCCAGCTTGACGCCGGCGAAACCCGCGGCATCGCGCAGGATACCGGTGTCGAGTTCGATATTGTTCCAGTCGGGCACGGCCTTGCCGACATAGTACTCGCGGGCGCGCGGTGCGATGCCGCTGCCTGGCGCGCCGCGGAAGCAGCAGTTGTTCAGGCTGCGCGGCTGCAGATAGGCGGCGAAGTGGTCGTCGTCGGTCTCCGTATAGCCGAATTTCGCGATCACTTCGACAGTCTTCGCCGGGTTCCAGACCAGCTTGGTGGTGATATTGCGCGTTTCTTCACCGCCGAGATCTTCGTTGTTCAGGGCATTCCGGTATTGCCCGTCGAAAGTGTCGTAGCCCGCGCCGATGTAGTAGCCGAGATTCTCGGTGATCGGCCCGCTGATGCCGATCGT
>RFHQ01000089.1 GCA_003695765.1 Gammaproteobacteria bacterium | reverse complement strand
TCGAATCTACTGGCTGCTTCCTGCCGATATCGCGGCGCCGACGGTCGAGGCCATCGGGCGGTTCCGCCTGCGGGCCCGCGTGAACATCGAACCGAGTCCGCTAGCGGTCTACGGTCTGCTGGAGTTGCCGGAGCCGGCCCGCGTGGGCGCCGTCGATCTCAGCGGCGATTCGGCCTGCGCCGGCGGCCTCCTCGCTGCGCGTGTCGCGGGGGACCCGCGCCGGGCCTGGCTGCTGGCCAGCGAGGCCAGCGAACTGCCGGGGCGCGTCGTCGGCGCCGGCGCGCACTGGGAACTGGCCGACCTCCGGGCCGGCATCCCGACGATCCACGCGGCGACCGCCGGTGCCTTCGTGCCCCAGATGGTCAACCTCGACCTGCTGGACGGCATCAGCTTCAGCAAGGGCTGCTACCTCGGTCAGGAAGTGGTCGCCCGCACCCAGCACCTCGGGCGTATCAAGCGGCGCATGTTCCGCTTCCGCAGCGCCGCCGCGACCGAAGCCGGCGAGACGCTGCAAACGCCGGCCGGCGAGACCGCCGGGCGCGTCGTCCGCTGCGCGCCGGCCGGCGAGGACTGGGAACTGCTGGCCGTCGTGCCGCTGGACCGGGCCGGCGGGCCGCTGCAACTGGCCGCCGGCGGCCCGACCCTGACGCGCCTGCCGCTGCCCTACCCGGTGCCGGGCGAACCGGCATGACCGCGGCTCAGTCGCCGCCCGGCTCGCGCAGCTGCGGGAACAGCAGCACGTCGCGAATCGACGGCGAATCGGTCAGCAACATCACCAGCCGGTCGATCCCGACGCCGAGGCCGGCGGTCGGGGGCATCGCATATTCCAGCGCCGTGACGTACTCCTCGTCGTAGAACATGGCCTCGGCGTCGCCGGCGGCCTTCTGCCGGGCCTGCTCACGGAACCGCTCGGCCTGGTCCTCCGGGTCGTTCAATTCCGAGAAGCCGTTCGCCAGTTCCCGGCCGCCGATGAAGAATTCGAAGCGGTCCGTCAAGAAGGGATCGCCGTCGCGGCGCCGCGCCAGCGGCGACACCTCGGCCGGAAAGCCCGTGATGAAAGTCGGCTCGAGCAACTGCTGCTCGGCGGTCTTCTCGAACAGCTCGATCAGCAGTTTCCCCGGGCCGAAACCCGCCTGGACCGGAACCCCGGCGCGCTCACAGGCCGCCCGCAGGTAGTCGCGGTCACGCAGGCGGCCCGGATCCAGAGAGGGATTGGCAGCCGCCACGGCCTCTTCGACGCTTAGGCGGCGGAAGGGCCGGCCGAGATCGTAGTCTCGCCCCTGCCAGTGGACGACGCTGCTGTCGAGGATCGCCAGCGACAGGCTGCGCATCAGGTTCTCGAGCAGGTCGAGCAGCACCGTGTAGTCCGCATAGGCCATGTACAGCTCGAGCATCGTGAATTCCGGGTTGTGCTGCGTCGAGATGCCCTCGTTGCGAAAACTCCGGTTGATCTCGTAGACCCGCTCGAAGCCACCGACGACCAGCCGCTTCAGGTACAGCTCCGGCGCGATCCGCAGATACAGGTCGCGGTCCAGCGCGTGGTGGTGCGTGACGAAGGGGCGGGCCAGGGCCCCGCCCGGGATCGGGTGCATCATCGGCGTCTCGACCTCCATGAAGTCCATGGCATCGAGATAGGCGCGCAGGTACTGGACGATCCGTGTGCGCCGCTCGAACACGCGCCGCGAGTCCGGATTCATGATCAGGTCCAGGTAGCGGCGCCGGTAGCGCAACTCCTGGTCCTGCAGGCCGTGAAACTTCTCCGGCAGCGGGCGCAGGTTCTTGCTCAGCAGTTCGATCTCGGCCGCCTGAACCGTCAGTTCGCCGGTGCGGGTCCGGAACAGCGTGCCGCGGACCCAGGCGATGTCGCCCAGGTCCCAGCCCTTGAACCGGCGATAGGCCGCCTCGCCTAGCTGGTCGCGCTGCAGGAAGACCTGGATCTGGCCGCTGCGGTCCTGCAGCTTGATGAAGCTGGCCTTGCCCATGACCCGCTTCGCCATCACGCGCCCGCCGACGCAGACCTCGACGGCCTCCGCCTCCAGGGATTCGTCGCTGTGTCCGCCATAGGTCGCGAGCAGCTGCCCGGCCAGCGCCGTTCGCCGGCGCTCGTTGGGCCAGGCGAAGCCCTGCTCGCGCAGCTCCGCCAGCTTGCGCCGCCGTTCCGCGATCAGCCGATGCTCGGTCCCGTCCCTGCTGTCGGCGCTGCTCATGGGTCCGCCTCCTCCGTCACAGGCCCTGTTTCAGGCTGGCCTCGATGAAGGGGTCCAGCCGGCCGTTCAGCACCGCGTCCGGGTTGCCGCTCTCCACGCCGGTGCGCAGGTCCTTCACGCGGGACTGGTCGAGCACATAGGAACGGATCTGGCTGCCCCAGCCGACATCGGCCTTGCTCTCTTCGGTGGCCTGGGCCTCGGCCCGGCGCTTCTGCTCTTCCAGTTCATAAAGTTTCGCTCGTAACTGCTTCATTGCAGTAGCTTTATTCTTGTGCTGCGAGCGGTCGTTCTGACATTGCACGACGATCCCGGTCGGCAGGTGGGTGATGCGCACCGCCGACTCGGTGCGGTTCACGTGCTGCCCGCCGGCGCCGCTGGCCCGGTAGACGTCGATGCGCAGGTCCGAGGGATCGATCTCCACCTCGATGTCGTCCTCGATCTCCGGTGACACGAAGACCGCGGCGAAAGACGTGTGGCGGCGATTCCCGGAGTCGAACGGCGATTTCCTGACCAGCCGGTGCACGCCCGTCTCGGTCCTCAGCCAGCCGTAGGCATGATCGCCGACCACGCGCAGGGTCGCACTCTTGATGCCGGCGACTTCACCCGGCGACAACTCGATGATCTCGGTCTCGAAGCCATGATCCTCGCACCACTTGAGATACATCCTGAGGAGCATGTCGGCCCAGTCCTGCGCCTCGGTGCCGCCGGCGCCCGCCTGGATGTCGACGAAGGCGTTGGCCGCATCGGTCGGCCGGCTGAACATCCGCTGGAATTCCAGCCGCTCGACCCGGCCCTGCAGAGCCTCGACCTCGCCGGCCAGCTCGGCGAGGGTGGCCTCGTCCTGTTCGGCCTCCGCCAGTTCCAGCAATTCGGCGGCGTCGTTCAGTGCCTGATCCAGGCCGGCGAGTTCGTCGACCACGGCCGCCAGCCGGGCCCGCTCGCGTCCCAGCGCCTCGGCCCGCGACGGGTCGTTCCAGAGATCGGGGTTCTCGAATTGCCGGTTGAGTTCGGCGAGGCGCTGTTCCTTGGCCTCGAGGTCAAAGATACCCCCTCAGGGCGGCACTGCGTGCCTGGAGGTCCCTTATCGTCTGTTTCAGCAGATTGCTTTCCATGGGGCTGACTGCCGGAGCTGTCGCAAAGCGGCTAATGCTAGTCAGATTGCATGTGCTCCACAACCAGCTGCGCTTCCGCACGGCCGCGATAGTGGTTCAGTTCGAGCCGGTAACAGATCCGGAGCGGTCCGCCGCCGGGCAGCCGGGATTGCCCGAAGGCGATCGCGTCGACCGGCTCGCCGCCGTCCGCGTGCCGCAGGCGCAGCTTCAGGTGGCGCGCCTGTAACAACCGCTGTTCCAGCGCCTCGAAGCGATCGTCGAACAGCGGCGCCGGGCAACCCTGACCCCACGGGCCGGCGTCGGCCAGGGTCTGCGCCAGCGCCGGCCCCAGCTGATCGGCAGGGAGGCCGCCATCGCTGAGCAGCAGGCCCGGGCCGGCCAGCGCGTCCGCGTGCTGCGCCAGCTCGGCCTCGAAGGCCGCCCGGAAGCGCGCGAGGTCGGCTGCGCGCAGGCTCAGGCCCGCCGCCATCGCATGTCCGCCGAAACGCAGCAGCAGGCCCGGATGGCGCACCGCGACGCGATCCAGCAGGTCGCGCATGTGCACGCCGTCGACCGAGCGCGCGGAACCCTTCAGCAGTTGCGGATCGTCGGCCCGGGCGAAGGCCACGACCGGCCGCCCCGTCCGTTCCTTGACACGCGACGCCAGCAAGCCCACCACGCCTTCATGCCAGCCCGGATCGAACAGGCAATGGCCCAGGGTATCGTCGGCCACCAGCTGCGCGGCGGCGGCGTCGAGCTGCCGGCCCGCCTCGGCTTCCATTTCCGCCTGCAACCGCCGCCGCTCGCGGTTCAGCGCGTCCAGCCGCCCGGCCAGCCGCCGGGCCCGATCCGGATCGCTGGTCAGCAGGCAGTCGATGCCCAGCGACATGTCGGTCAGGCGTCCGGCCGCGTTCAGGCGGGGCGCGATCGCGTAGCCGAGGTCGGCCGCCGCGGCACGCGCCGGTTCGCGACCGGCGACCGCGAACAGGGCTCGCAAGCCGGGCCGCAGGCGACCGGCACGCATGCGCCGCAGCCCCGCCGCGACCAGGATGCGGTTGTTGTGATCCAGCGGGACCAGGTCGGCGACCGTACCCAGCGCGACGAGATCCAGTCCCTCGTTGACGATCCGCCGTTCTTCGGCCGCTGTCAGCCGCCCGCGCTCCCGCAGCGTCCGCAGCAAGGCCGCGAGCAGATAGAAGGCCACGCCGACGCCGGCCAGGCTCTTGCCGGCAAAGGGCTCGTCCGGCAGGTTCGGGTTGACGATCGCGTCCGCTTCGGGCAGCCGCTCACCAGGAAGATGATGATCGGTGACGATCACGCGCATGCCCAGCGACCGGGCGCGCGCGACACCGGCGACACTGCTGATGCCGTTGTCGACCGTGAGCAGCCAGTCCGGCGCCCCCCGCGCGGCCAGGGCGGCGATCTCCGGCGACAGTCCGTAACCGTAACGAAAGCGGTCCGGGACCAGGTAGGCGCAGTTATCGTGCCCCAGCGCCCGCAGGCTGCTGATCAGCAGCGCCGTGGCGGTCGCGCCGTCGGCATCGTAGTCGCCGAGTACGAGGATCCGTTCACCACGCTCGATCGCGCCGGCCAGCAGTTCGGCCGCCCGCAGGGCCGCCGCGAGCCCGCCGACCGGCAGCAGGCCGCCCAGCGACAGATCCAGCTCGCCCGGCCCGATGCCCCGCGCGGCGTAGACGCGCCGCAGAACCGGGTGCAGGCTGTCGGGCAGCCGCGCGCAGCGATCCTCCGGCACGGGGCGCCGCCGGATCTGCCAGCGGGGCGACATCATCCCGCCGCGGCTGGGCAAGCCACGGCGCCCGGTCTAAGATGCGGCCCGGAGGTGCCCGCAACGATGCAACTGTCACGCGACAGCTCGGCCGGCCTGCTCATCCGCTCCTGTACTCCTGGAGAACTGGTCATCGGGGCCGAACGTTACCGGCACTCGGTCCTGATCATGCCGGATGGCGAGCTCCGGCCGTGGTCACCGCCGGACATCGTCCGGCTGCAAGCCGCCGACCTGCAGCCGGCGGTCGCCAGCGCGCCGCAGGTCCTGCTGATCGGCACCGGAAATATACAACGCTTCCCGGCCCAGCGCCTGCTCGCGCAGATCCTGCGCCAGGGCATCGGCGTGGAGGTCATGGACACAGCGGCGGCCTGCCGCACCTAC
>RFHQ01000088.1 GCA_003695765.1 Gammaproteobacteria bacterium | reverse complement strand
GGCTCGGTGCGCATCCCGGCGGTGATGATCAGCGAGGCCAACGGCCAGTTGCTCGCCGACCGACTGCTTGCCGGCGGGCGGATCGAAGTCACGCTGGACGATGCCCTGATTCTCAGCAGCGCGGTCGCCGGCAACGTGCTGGGCGGCTTTTCGTCACGCGGGCCGAACCTGACGGCACCGGACATCCTCAAACCCGATGTCACGGCACCCGGCGTCGACATTCTCTCCGCCCAGACGCCGGACGTGGCCAACGGCGTCCGCGGCGAGCTCTATCAATACCTGTCCGGAACCTCGATGGCCGTGCCGCATGTCGCCGGTGTGGCCGCGCTGCTGCGCCAGGCCCACCCGGACTGGAGCCCGGCGGCCATCAAGTCGGCGCTGATGACCACGGCGCGGCGCAATGTCGTCAAGGAAGACGGCGAGACCCCGGCGGATCCCTTCGACATCGGCGCCGGCCATATCGTGCCGAACCGGGCGCTGAATCCTGGACTGGTCTACGATGCCGGCACGGCCGACTACGACGCCTTCCTCTGCGGCAACGGGCCGGCCCGTTTGAGCAGCGACGAGTGCGCGGCACTGGAGGCCGCAGGCCTGCCGACCGCGGCCGCTGACCTGAACCAGCCGTCGGTCGCACTGGCGAACCTGGTCAGCCGGCGCAGCGTACGGCGGCGGGTGACCAACGTCGGCGAGGCCCGGCAATACCACGCGACGGTGCAGGCACCGCCCGGTGTGGACGTCACGGTCACGCCGGAGATCCTGAGCCTCGGGCAGGGCGAGACCGGCGAATTCCAGCTGAGCTTCGTCACGCGCAGCGCCGAGCTGTTCGACTGGCGCTTCGGGAGGCTGGACTGGGAGTCCGGCCAGCGCCGCGTCAGCATCCCGCTCGCGGTCCGGCCGGTGCCGTTCCTCGCTCCGCTGGAGCTGCACGGGCGCGGCCGCAGCGGCAGCCTGGCTTTCGACATCGAGTTCGGCTACAGCGGCGAGTATTCGCTGGCCGTCCACGGCCTGGCGCCGCCGGACATCGCCGCCGGCTTCGTCGCCAATGACCCGCTGCGCAACTACGTCTTCGAGCCCGATACCACCGCGCTGCCGCCGAGCGTGCGGCGCTTCCGCTTCGATGCCGCCGAGAATCTGGCCTATCTGCGGGTTGCCCTGTTCGACGCCGAGACCGACGGCGACGACGACCTCGACCTCTACGTCTACTACTGCCCCGGCCTGCTGCTCTGTTCGCTGGTCGGTGTCAGCGGCGAGGACAGCAGCGACGAGCAACTGGACGTCCTGTACCCGGATGCCGGCGAGTATTTCGTCGATGTGCACGGCTTCCGGACGGACGAGACCGCCGGCGGTCCCGGCGCGAACTTCAGCCTCTTCGTCTGGACCCTCGGCGAGGACGACGATCGCGGCAACCTGAGCGTCGTGGCGCCGAATGCCGCCGTGGCCGGCAGCCGCGCCGAACTGCGCCTGTCCTGGAACCTCGCCGAGCCCGGGCGCTGGCTCGGCGGCCTGACGCATGCCGACGGCGACGGACCGCTGGAGTTCACGGCCGTGACCATCGACCCCTGAGCCGGGCCGGCTCAGCCGGCGGATGCGGCCAGTGCCAGCGCCAGGTTCAGCGCCGCAAGCCCCAGCAGCAGCAGGAAGCTCAGGAGCGTGCCGTAGAAGCGCCCCGGCGAGCGCCCGGGCGAGCCCGACAGTCCGATCGCGTGCACGACGCGACTCGCAAGCAGCAGGATGCCGGCCGCGTGCAGCAACCAGGCCGGCGCCCCCAGGCTTTCCGCCAGCGCCAGCAACAGCAGGATCAACGGCGCGTACTCGGTGAAATTCGCTTGCGCGCGGATAGCCAGCGACAGCGCCTGCTGACCGCCGCTACCGACCCCGACCCGGTATTCCCGGCGCAGCCGGATCACGCGAATGCTGAGACCCAGCAGCAACAGCGCGGCGAGCGAAGCATAGATGGCGGCGATGGGCATGACTGGCCTCCGGATGTCGTCAGGCGGCGATCAGGCCATGGCCGCGCATTCCGCGTGCCGGTAGCAGTCGACCAGGTGATCGTTGACCAGGCCGGTGGCCTGCATGTGAGCATACATGATCGTGCTGCCGACGAACTTGAAGCCGCGTTTTTTCAGGTCCTTGCTCAGTGCGTCGGATTCCGGTGACGTGGCCGGCACCTGCGACTGCCGCCGCCAGCGGTTCTGCTTCGGCCGGCCGTCGACGAAACGCCACAGGTAGTCGCTGAAACTGCCGAGCTCTTCGCGGAGCGCCAGGTAGGCCCGGGCGTTGCTGACGGCGGCCTCGATCTTCAGGCGGTTGCGGATGATGCCCGGGTCGCGGCGCAGGGCGGCGAGCTTGCGCGCGTCGAACCGGGCGATGCGCTCGGCGTCGAAGCCGGCGAAAGCGCGGCGGTAGCCCTCGCGCTTGTGCAGCACCGTGGCCCAGCTCAGGCCGGCCTGGGCGCCTTCGAGGATCAGGAACTCGAACTGTTTCGCGTCGTCGTGTACCGGCACGCCCCATTCCTCGTCGTGATAGGCGAGATAGGCGTCGCTGACCCCTTCGCTCCACGGGCAGCGCCGCAGCGCCGGCTTGCGTGTCATCGGCCACTCCGTTGGGTGGTGCCGCAGAATATCAAAGGCTTCTGGATTATGGTAAAAAAACGGCCGGCCCCGGCGATACGGTGCAGGGAAGCGCAGCGACCGGGGTGAGGACAGCAGCCGGGAGCGTCGCATGACAGATCGCTACGGGGTCATCGGGCACCCGATCGCCCACAGCCGCTCGCCGATCATCCACATGCTGTTCGCCCGCCAGACCGGTGAAGACATCAGTTACGAGGCGTTCGACATCCCGCCCGAGGCACTCGAGCGCGAGTTGCGGCGCCTCGTGAAGGAGGGCCTGCTGGGCTTCAACGTCACCGTGCCGCACAAACAGGCCGTCGCCGAAATGGCGGACAGCCTCGTCGGTCAGGCGAAGCGGGCGCGGGCCGTCAACACGGTCACGGTCACGACCGACGGCTCGCTGGTCGGAGACAATACCGACGGCATCGGCCTGGTCCGCGACCTCAGGGCCAATCTCGACATCCGCCTCGAGGACCAGCTGATCCTCGTGCTCGGCGCCGGCGGTGCGACCCGCGGCATTACGCCGGCGTTGCTGGAGGCCGGTCCGGCGCAATTGACGATTGCCAATCGGCGCCCGGAACGCGCCGAGGCCCTGGCCGAGGAATTCGCGTCGCTGGGACCGGTCCAGGCCTGCGCGTTCGACGATCTGCCGCGGCAGCCATTCGACCTGGTCATCAACGCGACCTCGGCCGGCCTGCACGGCGAGACGCCGCCGTTCCCGGGTTCGATCATCGGCCCGGAGACCGTCTGCTACGACCTGTCCTACGCGATGACGGAGACGCCCTTTCTGGCCTGGGCCCGTGAACACGATTGCCGGCACGCGCACCAGGGCTGGGGCATGCTGGTCGAACAGGCGGCGGAATCCTTCCTGATCTGGCGGGGCCGGCGCCCGGAGACCGCGCCGGTCCTGAAGCAGCTGCGCTGACCAGGGTCGCGGCTGGCCACGGCGGGACCGGCCGGAGCTACAATACCGGCCGGCGGTTGCCGTCACCGAGCAGCAACTGAACATGGCCACCATCGACTGCATCACCGCGATCCTGGCGATTCCAACGGTCGAAGAGGACGGCGAACCGCGCGACGCCTTGCCCGGCGACGCCGTGCTCGATCAGCATTTCGCCCGGCTGGAGCGGGACTTCGCCGAATTGTCGGCCGGCGGCGCCGCGGGCAGCCGGCTGGAATCGCTGCTGGCCGGCTTCGCCGGCCAGCCCTTGCGCGTGCAGGATGCGACCCTGAGCTGGTACGAAAAGAAAGGCAAAGTCTACCCGGCGGTCGTGCTGCCGGTATCCGGCCTGCGGGGTCCGGAGGGCGAGTCGCTCGCGCAGCCCCTGACCCGCCGCTTCCGCGAGGCCGATGCGCGATCGCGGCTGGCCGAACTGCTGGGCAAGGCGCTGGCCGTGGACTGGGCCAGCGTCTTCGTGACCTACGGGCCGGAAGGCTGAGGGGCGATCGATGCAGGCGACCCGCTGGTTCGTCGACTGGCGTTGTGCCGAGCTGCCGGCCATAGGCTGGCTGACGGCCGGCCTGCTGCTGGCCGCGGCCGTGCTGGGCCTGGCCCTGTTCAGGGAACGCCCGCGCCATGCCGCGATGGTCTACAGTCCGCGCCTGGCCTGGCTGCGCGCGGGCCTGTACTTCTGCGGCGTCGTCCTGCTCGCGACCCAGACCGGAGTCATGGCGGCGCTGCTGGCGCAGCCGCCGCTGCGCGCCGGGCAGCTGACCGACCCGCTGTGGCTGGGCCTGACCGCCCTCTGCGTTGCGCTGTTCGCCTGGGGCTATCTGTACTGGTGGCCTCGCGGCACGCTGACTCACGGCCGGCGCCTGTATCTGCTGCCGACGCTGCTGTTCGGGCTGGCCTGGGGTACCAGCTCGGCGCTGCTGCTGCTGTCGGTCTACGCGCTGCTGGAACTGCTGCAGTGGCCCGCGCCAGTCACGGCGCTGCTGGCCTTTCTGTTGATCGCGATCTACAACATGAACTACCAGTCCGGCTGGTGGGACCTGCATGTCTCGCCGCCGCACAATGTCCGGGCGTGGAATGCCCGCAAGGTGCTCGGTGCGCACAACCCCTTTCTGCTGGCAACGCTCGCGCACCTCGTCCTGTTCGGCAACGTACTGATCTTCGTCGGCCTGTACGCGGCCGCGATGGCAACCTCGGCCGTGGCCATGCGGCTGCCGCCGTTCTGGGAAAGCGACGGACCGGCCGTGTCCCTCGACAGCGCCCTCGGCGAGTGACACGGTGCCGGGTGCGCATGCTATCGTTGGCTCGCGGGCAATGGCAGGCAACGGAGACCGGCGACGATGGAAGTGGGTGGCCTGTTCGGACTGATCGTCCTGTTTCTGGATGTCTACGCCATTCTCAGGATCGCGCAGAGTTCGGCCGGCACCGGCGCCAAGGCGGTCTGGATCGTCGTCGTGCTCGTGCTGCCGGTCATCGGCCTGATCGCCTGGTACCTGTTCGGGCCGGGAGCACGGGATCGTTGACGCCGGGCCGCTGAACTGGCTGGTCGGGGCGACCGGCCTGCTGCTGCTGGCCGCCGGTGGCTGGTCGCTGCTCGCGCCGGCGAGCGTGCGCGTATTGCTGCGCTGGTTCCGCAACGGCCGCCATTATGGCCTCGCGATCATGCTCCGCCTGCTGCTCGGGCTCGCGCTGTTGTTCGGGGCACGTGCAACCCGGCTGCCGGCGCTCAGCATCGCGCTCGGTCTGCTGCTGCTGCTGGCCGCGACCAGCATCCCGGTACTCGGCGAGGAGCGCGCGGGCCGCGCGCTGGACTGGTGGCTGGCGCGCCCGGCCCGCTGGCTGCGCGCCTGGGGACTGCTGGTCACAGCGCTCGGCGTCACGGCCTGCTGGCTGGCGTTCTGAACGATGCCCGATGCCTCGCTGCTGCTCGCCGCCCTGCTCGCGGTCGCGCTCGGTTCCGTGCTGCAGGCCGCCAGCGGCGTCGGCGCGGGTTTCGTGATGGTGCCGATGCTCGCCTGGATCGACATCCGGCTGGTGCCAGGACCGATGATCTTCGGCAGCCTTGCGCTGTCCGGGCTGATGAGCTGGCGCGAGCGGGGCGCGATCGACCGCCACCGCCTGCCCTTGATCGTCGCCGGCCTCCTGCCAGGCAGCCTGCTCGGCGGCTGGGTGTTGAGCGCCGTACCGGCTGAACGCCTGGGACTCGTGTTCGGCACCGTGCTGCTGCTGGCGATCGCCCTGACGCTGGGCGGGCGGGCGCTGCGCCCGACCCGACGGCTGGCCTTCGCCGCCGGGTTCGTGGCCGGCGCGATGGGCGCCAGCACCGGCGTGGGCGCACCCGCGCTGGCGATCCTCTACCAGCGCGAAGCCGGCGCCACCGTGCGCGCCACGCTCGCGCTGCTATACACGATCGCCTCCTCGCTGATCATCGCCGTGCTCGCGGCCTTCGGACGCTTCGGGCCACAGGAAGCCGCCAGCGGCGCCGCACTGATGCCGGGCTTCCTGCTCGGCTGGTGGCTGGCCGAGCGGCTGCGCCGCCGCCTGAGTCATGCTGCGACCCGGCCGCTGGTGCTCGGCGCCTGCGCGCTCGCTGCGCTCGCGCTGATCTGGCGCAGCCTCGCCGCCGGCTGATCTTCAGCGCATCGTCACCAGTTCTTCGGCCGTGGTCGGGTGGATCGCGACCGTGTCGTCGAAATCCTGCTTGCGCGCGCCCATCCGGATCGCGACCGCGAAGCCCTGCAGCATTTCGTCCGCGCCGGGGCCGATCACGTGCAGCCCGGCGATGCGTTCTTCCGGCCCGATGGTCACCAGTTTCATCCGTGCCTTCGGTTTGCGGGCCGTGATGCCGTGATACAGCGGCACGAAGCTCGACTGGTAGACGCGCATGGCATCGCCGTGCTGTTCGCGCGCTTCCGGTTCCGTCAGCCCACAGCTGCCGATCGGCGGGTGGCTGAAGACCACGCTCGGTATGTTGCTGTAGTCCAGGTGCCGCTCGGCCTGTCCGCCGAAGAGCCGGTCGGCGAGCCGGCGGCCGGCGGCGATCGCAACCGGTGTCAATGCCGCGCGGCCGGTCACATCGCCGATCGCATGGATGCCGGGGACCGCGGTCCGCTGGTACTCGTCGGTCCGGATGAAACCGCACTCGTCCAGTTCGACGCCGAGCGCTTCCAGCCCCAGCCCGCGGCTCAGCGGCTCGCGGCCGATCGCCCAGATGAGACTGTCGAAAGGGCCATGGCGGGCATCGCCGGCCAGCAGGCGGATGCCACCGGCCTCACGTGCCAGCGACGCCGCCGGGCTGCGCGCGTGCAGGCGCACACCCTCGTCGGCCAGGGACTCGAGCACGGCCTCCTGAATCATCGGGTCGAAACTGCGCAGTACGCTGTCGTAGCGGAAGAACAGATCCACAGCCGCGCCCAACGCGCGCAGCATGCCGGCCAGTTCGATCGCGATATAGCCGGCACCGACCACCGCGACGCGGGCCGGCAGCCGTTCCAGCTCGAAGAATCCATCGGAAGTGATCCCCAGCGATGAGCCGGGCAGCTCCGGCACCCGCGGCCGCCCGCCGGTCGCGACGATGACCTGCGCGGCTCGGTAGCGTTGCCCGCCGGCGACGACGGTCCGCGCGTCTTCCAGCCGCGCCTCGGCGGCGACCAGTTCGATTTCGCGGCGCGCCAGATTGGCCGCGTAGATCTCGTTCAGGCGCGCGACGTAGGCGTCGCGCCGCGCCTTCAGGCTGGCCCAGTCGTGCACCGGCGGCGCCTCGAGGAGAAAGCCGTAGTCCGGCGCGTCGGCGAAGGCCTGCGCCAGGCTGGCCGCATTCCACATGACTTTCTTCGGCACGCAGCCGACGTTGACACAGGTGCCGCCCAGCCGCCCGCGCTCCGCGATCGCGACACGGGCGCCGTATTCGGCGGCCCGCTGGGCCGCGGCCAGGCCACCGCTGCCGCCGCCGATGACGAACAGATCGACTTCCTTTTCCATCGAGTATCCCGGGTTTCGCGCCCGGCGGGCGCGCCGCGGGCCAGTGTACCTGTGATAGCATCCGCTTTGGCCAGTCCGCGCCAAAGACATCGTGCTACAGCCATCCAGCCTGGTCGGCCAGCTGCCGGCATTCAGCCAGATCGACCCCGACGGTATCGAGGCCGCGATCAGCCGGCTGCTCGACGACAACCGTGCGCAACTCGAAGCCATACTCGCCGCCACCGGCGGCGACGGTGATTTCGCGACCGGCATATTGCCGCTGCAGGCGCTCGACTTGCGCCTGCACGCCGCCTGGGCGCCGGTGAATCATCTGCACGGGGTCTCCAATTCGCCGGCGCTGCGCGCCGCCTACAACCGCTGCCTGCCGCTGATCACGCGTTACGAAACCGAGCTGTCGCAGGACGCGCGTGTCTGGCGGCTGTACCGGCGCGTCGCCGATAGCCAGCCGGACGAGCCCGCGGCCGCGCGGCTGCTGGAACTCGCGCTCAGGGACTTCCACCTCGCCGGCGTCGATCTGCCGGCAGCGGACAAGAAGCGCTTCGGGGAAATCGCCGAGCGGCTCGCCGCCCTGCAGGCCCGCTTCGAGCAGAATGTCCTCGACGCGATGGCCGCCTGGCAGCTGCCGGTCGTGGATCCCGCCCGCCTGGCCGGCCTGCCCGACGCGGTGCTCGGCGCCGCGCGCGACGCCGCCGCCGCGGCCGGCCAGCAAGGCTGGCTGCTGCCGCTGGACCAGCCGAGCTATGTCGCGGTCATGACCCATGCAGAGGACCGTGACCTGCGCCGCCAGTATTACCGCGCCTGGGCGACACGGGCCTCCGACCAGCCGCCTTCGCCGCCGGCCTTCGACAACAGCGCGGTCATCGAAGAGATCCTCGCCCTGCGCCACGAGCTCGCCGGGCTCGTCGGTTACGGCAATTTTGCCGAGTACTCGCTTGCGACCAAGATGGCCTCGTCGGTCACCGAGGTCAGCGAGTTCCTGTCCGAGCTGGCCCGCCACTCGCTGCCAGCCGCCCGGGAAGAACTCGCCGAACTCGAACGCTTCGCCGGGCGCGCGCTCGCCGCCTGGGACATTGCCTTCTATGCTGAAAAGCTTCGTGCCGACAAGTACGCGGTATCGGACGCGGAGTTGCGGCCCTTTTTTCCGCTGGACCGCGTGCTCGCGGGGCTGTTCGCGCTGGTCGAGCGCATCTACGGGCTGGTCATCGAGGCTCTGCCGGAGATCGATGCCTGGCATCCGGACGTGCGCTTCTACCGGGTGCTGGACGCCGGCGGCGAGGAGATCGGCGGGTTCTATACCGATCTCTACGCGCGCGCGGACAAGCGCAGCGGCGCGTGGATGGACGAATGCCTGCTGGCGGCGGACTTCCCCGGCTACCGGCAACTGCCGGTGGCCCACCTGGTCTGCAATTTCGCACGGCCGACGGCCAGCGCACCCAGCCTGCTGAACCACGACGAGGTCCTGACGCTGTTCCACGAGTTCGGGCACACGCTGCACCACGTGCTCACGCGCGTGCCCTACCCGGCCGTTGCCGGTATCAACGGCGTGCCCTGGGATGCCGTCGAGCTGCCGAGCCAGTTCATGGAGAACTTCGCCTGGACGGACGAGGTGCTGCCGCAGATCTCCGGCCATTTCCGCAGCGGCCAGCCGCTGCCGGCCGCCACGCTGCAACGCCTGCGCGCGTCGCGGGTATTCCACGCGGGCATGCAGATGGTCCGCCAGCTGGAATTCGCGCTGTTCGACCTGCGCTTGCACGCGGAATTCGATCCGCGCCGTGGGTCGCGGCTGGCCAGATTGCTCGAAGAGGTGCGCCAGTCCGTCGCCGTGGTTCGCCATCCGGAGTACAACCGGATGGCGCATGCCTTCTCACACATCTTCGGTGGCGGCTACGCGGCCGGTTACTACAGTTACAAGTGGGCCGAGGTGCTGGCTGCTGATGCCTGGTCCGCCGTCGACAACGGGCAGGGCCTGGACACGGGGCAGGCGCGGCGCTTTCGCGAGTGCATTCTGGAGATCGGCGGCACCCGCGACATCGGCGCCGCGTTTCAGTCCTTTCGCGGGCGCCCGCCGCGCCTGGAACCGCTGCTCACGCAAGCCGGCATCCTGCCAGCCGCCGGGGGCGAATGAGCCACTGTATCGCGAGCTGGAACGTCAACTCCCTGCGGGTGCGGCGCCAGCAGGTGCTGGACTGGCTCGCCGAGCGCCAGCCGGCGGTTCTCGGCCTGCAGGAGCTGAAGATGCCGACCGAGGAATTCCCGGTCGACGAGTTCGCCGCCGCCGGTTACCACGCCGCCGTCAACGGCCAGAAGACCTACAACGGCGTCGCGCTGCTATCCCGCGAGCCGCCCGCCGATTTCCACGTGGACCTTCCGGGATTCGAAGATGATCAGCGGCGCGTCATCGCCGCCAGTTACGGCGACCTGCGGGTCGTCAATCTCTATGTGCCGAACGGCCAGAGTGTCGGCTCGGACAAGTACGAGTACAAGCTGCGCTGGCTGGATGCGCTGCGGGACTATCTCGCCGAGGAGCTGCACACCCACCGTCAGCTCCTGGTCATGGGCGACTTCAACATCGCGCCGGACGATCGCGACGTGCACGATCCCGAGGCCTGGCGCGGCAAGGTGCTGTGCAGCGAGCCGGAACGCGAGCGCCTGCGCGAACTGCTGGCATTGGGCCTCGAGGATTCCTTCCGGCTGTTCGACCAGCCGGAGGGAGTCTTCAGCTGGTGGGACTACCGCAATTTCGCTTTTCGCCGCAAGCTGGGCCTGCGCATCGACCTGCTGCTCGTTTCCGCGCCGCTGGCCGCGCGCTGTATCGAGAGTTCTGTTGACATAAGCCCGCGGCGGCTCGAACGGCCTTCCGATCACGCGCCCGTCTACGCGGTATTCCAATGAAGGGGCGGAGCATGCGAAGCTGAGCCGGATCACCGGCATGGTACGGACGATGGCCGCACGGCTCGAACCCGACAGGCAGGCTGCTGCCGCTGCAATGCAGGATCGGCGCAGCGACTACGACGTCACCAACCGCGTCTGCGTCACTTCCAGCGACGCCGTGCGCGACGAAGTCTGCCGCCTGTTTCGCGACTGTTTCCCGGCCGCGGATGCCGACGCGATCTGGCTGGCCTTTCACGACTTCGACCGCCTGTTCCGCGGGCGGCTGCCGGGTTATCTCGGCTGCGACACGGTCTACCACGATCGCCAGCACAGCCTGGACATGACGCTGGCGATGGCGCGCCTGCTGACCGGTTACGAGCGCAGCTGCGAGCCGGCCGACTGCCTCGGCCCGGAACGGGCGACGCTGGGACTGCTGGCTGCGCTGTTCCACGATGCCGGCTACATCCGCCGGTCCGGTGAGGAACATCGCCGCAACGGCGCCGAGATGACCGGCTGGCACGTCAGCCGCAGTGCCGACTTCCTGCGCGACTGGCTGCCGCGCGTCGGCCTCGGCGAACTCGCGCCGCTGGCCGCACAGATCGTGCACTACACCGGCTACGAGCTGAATCTCGACGAGATCGAGCTGGACGATCCGCGGGACGCCATCATCGGGCACCTGCTGGGCAGCGCGGATCTGCTGGCGCAGATGGCCGACCGCTGTTACCTGGAGAAATGCCGCGACCGGCTTTACGCGGAGTTCGTGCTCGGCGGTGTCGCCTTCCGCCGGCTGCCCGGCGGCGGGCGGGAAATCCGTTATGCCTCCGGTATCGACCTGCTGCGGCAGACGCCGGATTTCTGGAAGGACGCTGCGCGGCAACGCCTGGAGCGCAATTTCAATCGAGCCTATCGTTACATGGAACTGCTGTTCGACGGCCAGAATCCCTACATGGACTGGATCGAGAAGAACCTAGCCTATCTCGATAGCCTGATCCGCAACGACCAGTGGCAGGGACTGCGCCGCCAGCCCGCTTGTCATACGGCCGACCCGGACACGCTGGCCGAGGTCAGCGCACTGGTCAGCCGAAGAGTCATCGAGTTCGT
>RFHQ01000087.1 GCA_003695765.1 Gammaproteobacteria bacterium | reverse complement strand
GGACATGCTTTCGACGTCGAGTTGACGATCCTTCTCTCCGAAGCGAACAGTGATGGAACCGTGAATACCAGCAGTGCTTCGGATTTTGCGACGTTCACTACCAATCGGGCTCCGAGCCCCGGGCCGATCAGCAAATCAGTCGATACCTTTGAACTGACCGGCCCGCAGGCGTTCGTACTGCTCCTGGCCGGCGCGCCGGCTCTCGAAGCACTCGCTGGCAACCCCGACCCATGGCTTAGCTTCCAGCTCTCACTGGAGAATCAGCACGCCGGCCCGTTGAGGTGGGACAACAGCATCAACATGGTCACCGACCCGATCGGCCTGGCCACACTCGGCGGGCAGGTCTACCACCGCGCGATCCTGGACGTGCAGGTGATCGACCTCAACGCCGACGGCGAGGCCTGGTTCCGCTTCCCCTCCTGGGATGTCCGCGCCGACTACTTCGATATCGATTTCTCCACCAGCCCCGCCACCATCGTCGACGTCGAGGTGCCTTTGCCCGGCGAGGTCGGGAGTGGCCTGCTCGAGGTCACGCCGGCCGACGGTATCCTGCGGCTGGTCGACGTCGCCGGACCCTTCGATCTTGGCGGCCCGCTGAACGCAGCAGGCGCCGACGAAGCCGAGAACCTGCTGTTCCTGTTCGGTGGCGCCGTGAGCACCGGCGATCGAGTCGAGATCGCCGGCTATACCTGCATCGCCGCCAGTTCCGACGACTGCGGGGAATTCCGCGCGCTGGCCGTCGTGCCGCTGCCGGCCGCCGCCTGGCTGATGCTGCCGGCACTCATGACGCTCGGGGCCTTCCGAAGGCCGATCGTTAATCGTCGCGCAGGCGAAACAGTTCGGCGGTAACAATGTCCCCGTCAACTGAAAGCATGACGTAGTCGCGCCCGTCGAGACCGCCAAACAACGGCGTCGCGGTCAAACGCCTGGCCGGCAGCGGTTCGCCCGCGGCCAGACCAAAGTTCTCCTGCGAAGTACAGGCCGGCGGATCGATCTGCCCGAAGTCGGCAACGATGAACCAGGCGCACACTCGCACACGCCCGGTATCCTGGTACACCATGCTGGTGAGCACCACGCTGTCGTCTACGGCATCAGCCGCAAGACCGGTGAATTCCGCCCCTGTTTCACTGTAACTGCGCTGGCCGCGGCGATCCGGAGTCCATAGCTGGCGTGCGCCGTACCGAAACAATGCATCGGCGTCTCCCCAGCGATCACCGCTCTGCTGCAGGACCACTGCCATCGATCTCCCGGCCCGACGCGCTCTTACGGCAAGGCAGGACGTGCACAGCGGCACGCCGGCTGCCTTCTTGTCGGGGTCATGGAAACCGATATTGCCGTTCTTGAAGCCGGCGAGACCGGGATAGCCGCTGTCGGAACGGCTCAGGTTACGGCAAACCGGTCCGCCACCAGGCGCCTCACCGCATACATAACGCTCCCGCACACCGGCAAAGTGTCGAAAAAGTTCATGCTTCGAGCCCAGACGCAGCAGCGTGATCTGGTCTTGCGGTATCGAATACCCACCGGCGGCCGGATGGTTATAGCTGGTGTCATTCATCCCTAACGCCAGCGCCCGCTGGTTCATCAACCATACGAAGGTGTCGATGTCCCCGGCGACATGCTCGGCGATGGCGACCGAGGCATCGTTTCCCGACTCGATGATCATGCCGTAGAGCAGATTGCTCAGTGTCTGTCGCTCTCCTGCCTGCAGCTGCATACTACTGCCACCCGTGGCTGCTGCCGCTTCGCTGACGACGATTTCATCGTCCAGGTTCACCGTGCCGTTCTCGATCGCCTCGACTGTCAGGAGGAGCGTCATCAATTTGGTGACCGATGCGATACCAACCGCAAGGGGCTCACCCGGTGGCATCAGGTCGAACAAGCTGCCCGCACCAATGCCCTCGGTGTCCTCCCGATATTCGTCGGCAAGCCGCGCTCTGACCTTCTGGGTAGCGCCACCCGCAACCTCCGGGGCACTGCCATCGGTCAAGGCCGGTGGCGGATCGAGGCTGCGGCCAGGGCCGGGGTTCTGATCGAACGCAGCTTCCGCAACGAGCACCGGATAAAGCCATCCGTCGTCTTCGGCGCTTTGAAAATCCCAAACGGAGAGCGGCCCCGGCGCGGTTGTTGCGGTTGTTCCAGCCGGCAGATAGGCCAACAGGTAGGCGTAAGGATTCAGCGGCAGCAAACTGAATTCCCGCAAGCCGTATGCGGACATCATGCTGCCAAGTTCATCACGTGGATAATAGGATCCGCCCAGCTGCTCGATGCTGTTGCCCGGGCCGACGCGAAGATATGCAGTGATCGGCCAGCCACGCGGCTGGGAAATCCCTTCCCTGTAATGAGCCGAAACAACATAGTCGATTTGTCGACCAAGCAGGTCCGTACCGCCCAATACCGCGGCTTCGAGCCGAGTGCGCTTGTCGATATAACCTGAAGCCAATTCTCCGCTTTCGGCCAAACCCACCAGCTTGCCGTTCGCATCGATTCGCCACAGCACCGCCCGGAGTTTGTTCAAATCATCGAGGACCGGGGTCAGGATCTCGCTGGCACCAGGCCGGACGGTCAGCCCGAAGCGTACGACCTCCCGGCGCGGATGGACGTAACCGAGGGAATGCAGCTCCTCGAAGCTGCCATCCGGTTCGAGGCGCCAGGTCGACAGCCACAGCTGTCCGTCACGGACCAAGGCCAGCAGCCAGATCGGGTCGCTGGGCGGAGCCGCTTCCCGATCCCATAACGCCGCCAGACGGACCTGCGCGCCACGCCTGGCCGGGCCCTGTGCCAAAAGCTGGGGCTCAAGGGTGTTCTTGTCGAGTTCCCAGCTGCTCAGCCGTGCGCCTGCTCCGCTGCCAACCGCTGTCACGAACCGCAGCGGTTGCGCACCGGTCGTGTTGCCCGCGATGTAAAGGACCGCAGTCTCCTGCAGGTTGCCACCGACATCGCTCAGCGGAAAATCCCCGAGTCCCCCGCTATCACCCGGGAACAACAGTGCCGGCGGGACCGGTTCCGGCGGATCTCCACAGCGGGCCAGCTCCACCCGGCGCCAGCGCCGCAAGCTGCCGTCGGGCGCGTCCATGACTGCTTGGACCGTCACACTTGCGCCATCTGGATATGCGAGCAGCCGCGTACTTTGGCCGATCCGGCCCAAGGTGCGAAAACTCGAACTGCTCGCCGGCTCCTCCAGGTAGATGCGCGCGGGCAGGTCGGCCAGCCAGTGGATACTCAGCCGGTGTGAGTGTGCCTCATCGCAGATAGCGGTGGCGGTAACCTGCAGCTCCAGCGCAGGCCCCTGCTCCATTTCGAGCGCTTGAATACCGTCGTCGACTATCGCGTCCACGTCCGCATCGACGCCGCCTTCGTGACAGGCCGCCAGGCTCAGCGCTAGCAGGGCTGGCAGACAAATCCGACCGTATCCGTCCATGACACAGTGACACTATCTCGCAGCGCCGCAATCCTATCCGCGGGTCCAGCCGAGGTCCAGCTTGGCGCTAGCCCGCAGCCGCACTGCTGACGCCGCCCGGTTTCCCGGTGTTCTGCAACGCGAGTCCGCCAACGATCAGCGCCAGCCCGACGAAGGTCGATGGCAGTATCTCCTCGCCGACGAGAAAGTGGATCAGCAGCAGCGACAGGAAAGGCGACAGGAAGATCAGGTTGCCGATGCGCGCGGCGTGGTCGGTCTTTTTCAGGGCCATCAGCCAGAGAACGTAGCAGATGCCCATCTCGAAGGCGCCGACATAGGCAGCGCCCAGCAAGCCCTCGACAGGCGGCCGTCTCACCGGGCCGATCAACAGCCAGCACAGCAGTACCAGCGGCAGGCCGCAAAGGAAGTTCTGGAACAGCGCGACGAACGGGTCGCGTCGGTCGCGGGTATTGAAGATCCAGTAGAGGGCCCAGAGCACCGTGCTGAAAAGCGCCAGCGCCACGCCGAGCGGATCACTGAACTGCAGCGCCCAGGGCTTGCCCTCGGTCGTGATCACGAGGACGCCACCGTAGCCAATGACCAGCGCCAGCCATTGCCGCCTGCCGATCGCCTGGCCCAGCAGGGGCACGGCCAGCAGCGACAGCGTGATCGCCCAAGTGTAGTTCAGCGGTTGCGCCAGCTGTGCGGGCAGCAGATCGTAGGCCTTGAATAGGACGAGGTAGTAGAGCAAGGGATTGAGCACACCGAGCCGCAGCGCCAGCCCCCAGCTCTGCCGCAAGCCGCTCAGCGCCGTCAGCAGCTTTCGCTGCAGGACCAGCAGCAGGCCGAGCACCAGCGTCGAGCAGCCGGTGGCATAGACCAGCAGTTCGACCGGCGCCAGGTGGCGCAGTGACAGCTTGAAGGCGCTGGCAACGGTCGACCACAGCAACACCGTCGCCAGCGCAAACAACGTTGCCCGACGTTCATCCTTCACTGGTCGTATCGGGGACAGTGACCATGACTCCATCGTCGGCGGCGACTGCTGCAGTGGCTACGGCGCACGTCATTGCGCACCCGGACCACCTGCGACAAGGAATCAGGGTCACGGTCCCGAAATACCGCGCATGAACTCGCCGATGCCGTTCAGCAGCATCTGCACGGCCAGCAGCACCAGCAGCATGCCCATGAAGCGCTCCAGCGCCCGGGCGCCACGGCGGCCCAGCACCTTCAGCAGGAACGGCGACACGGCCAGCAGCACCGTCGTGCCGCTCCAGGCGATCACCAGCGCCGTGGCCCATTCCCAGATGCGCTCGGGCTGACGCGAGCTCAGCAGCATCAGGATCGCCAGCGTCGATGGCCCGGCGACCAGCGGCATCGCCAGCGGCACGATGAACGGGTCTTCTTCCACGTCGGGATCGTCGGCCGCCCGGCCGGGAAAGATCATCCGCAGCGCAATGATGAACAGCAGCGTGCCGCCGGCGATGTTCAGCGAGGATTGACTCAGCCCGAGAAATTCCGTGATTGCGGTACCGGCGAACAGGAAGACAAGCGCTATCGCCAGCGCGAAGAACATTTCGCGGATGACGATCCGGGCGCGCTGGCGGGTCTCGAAACGGGACAGGATCGCGTTGAAGACCGGGGCATTGCCCAGCGGATCCATGACCAGAAACAGCGTGACGGCAGCGGCGGCGATATCGCTCCAGTCCATTCGCCCATTCTAAGCTACGGGCTCAGGGGTGCCGGCACCCTCACGCACGGCCGGCTGCGGGTCCGCTGTCGTCGGCGCAGCGGTCGATCTCGAGTCGCTGGACGGCGGCAGGCCCGCGACCGCGGGCCGCTATTCGATGCCGGCGCAACCCGCCG
>RFHQ01000008.1 GCA_003695765.1 Gammaproteobacteria bacterium | reverse complement strand
AGGCCGAGGTTGTAATGCGCCTCGGCATAGCTGTCGTCGATCCGGATCGCCTCGAGAAACTGTTTCTCCGCGTCGTCGGCCCGCCCGGCCTGAGTCAGGAACACGCCGTAGGCCGCGCGGACGACCGGATCGTCCGGCTTGAAGATCACTGCGCGCAGGAAATAACACTCGGTCGGCATGAAGTCACCTTCCTGCGGCAGGCGCTGGCTTGCGTAGCGGGCAAGCGCTGCCAGCGCCTGGTGATGGTTGGGGACGGCGCGCAGCACGTAGTCGAGGTCGGTCATGATGTAGGCGCTGGTCTGGCCCCCGCGCAGCGCCTGCACATCCGCGTTGAAGTGGTATTGCTCGACCGTCACGATGTGCTTCGCGCGATCGAGTGCGTTGGTGTAGTCGTAGGGACCGACCCCGTTGGCGAAGGGATCGCCGCAATCCAGTGCCTGCAGCGGCTCCTCGGCGGCCGCCTGGCTCGCCAGCCAGAGACAGGCCAGCAGCGCCAGCAGGCGCCGGACGGGCTGCGGCCGTGCCGGATCGGTGAACATGCAAAAATCTTAACACGGCGTCCGGCCGGCCGGCGGCGACCGCGCCGCCGTTCACGGCAAAGCCACGGACGAGCCCAGTAGAATGCGGCCTGGTTCTCAGTCGCCGGCCAAGGGAAAGCGCTCGATGAGCATGTTTGCCGTCCGCATCGGTACCCCGGATTATGATCAATCACCGGCAGCGGCCGGCGGGCTGAGGCAGGCCCTGCCCGGCGGCCGCGAACTGCTGCTGGAGACCCGCGACCGACCGGCGCCGCTGCGCCAACTGCAGCTTCCCGACGGGCATTTGCTGATTCTGGGCCATCCGCTGCTGTCCGGGCAAAATCGCGACGACGACGCCCTGCGAGACCTGGCCACCCGGCTACCAGCGGACCCGGTGGCCGCCGTCGCCGGACTCGATGGCCAGTTCGCGCTGGCCTGGATCTCCGCCGACGGCGAGCGCGTCGTGCTGGCCACCGACCGCTTTGCCAGCTACCCGCTGTACTATCACCAGGCCAAGGGGCAACAGCTGTTCTCGACCGATTACCGCTGGCTCAGCGAGCGCCTCGCCGATCGCCGGATCGACGATCAGGCGATCTACGACTACCTGTTCTTCACGACCGTACCATCGAACCGCTGCCTGCACGCGGGCATCCGGCGCCTGCTGCCGGCGAGTCTGCTGCTCGCCGAGGCGGGTCGGGAGCGTTGCCAACGCTACTGGCAACCGGACTTCCATCACGACCGCATCGACCGCGAAACGCTTGAGCAGCAACTGCGGGCAAGCCTTGAGGAAGCGGTTCAAGCCTGCATCCGGCCCGCCCGCTGCGGTGGCTTTCTCAGCGGCGGACTGGACAGTTCCACCGTTTGCGGCCTGGCCGGCACGTCGGCGCCCGGCTTCCCGGTCTACACCATGGGTTTCGACGAGCCGGGTTACGATGAAACCGCCTATGCCCGGGTGACGGCGCGACATTTTGGCCTGGCACTGCACGAATATCAGGTCACGGCCGACGAAGTGCTGGCGCGCCTGCAAGAGGTGACCGCGGCGCTCCCCGAGCCCTTCGGCAACCCCTCGCTGCTGTCGACCCTGATATGCGCACAGGTCGCCGCCGCCGACGGCATCGAGCTCATGCTCGCCGGAGATGGCGGCGATGAACTGTTCGCCGGCAACGAGCGCTACGCGAAGCAGCTCGTCTTCGAGCGCTACCAGCGCCTGCCGCAGCCCTTGCGCCAGCGCCTCCTGGACCCGCTGGGCCGCTGGCTTGGCCGCCGCGAGCTGGGTGGCCTCGTCGGACGCGCCGGCAGCTACCTGCGCGGCGCGAATACGCCGTTGCCGCGCCGGATGTACCGCTACAACCTGCTGGAGCGCTACGCGCCGGCCGCGGCACTGCAGCCGGGTTTCCTGGCGAGGATCGACAGCGATGCGCCGCTCGCCTACCTCGAACGGCTCTACCAGACACCGGAGGCCGGCGACTTTCTCGACCGGCTGCTGTATCTGGACTGGACCGTCACCCTGGCCGACAACGACCTGCGCAAGGTGCGTGCAGCCAGCGAGCTGGCCGGCGTGCACACGCTGTTTCCGATGCTGCATCTACCGGTCGTGGAGGTCTCGATGCGGATACCGTCCGCGTGGAAGCTGCAGGGCGGCCGGTTGCGGGCGTTCTACAAGCGCGCGCTACGCGATTTCCTTCCCGAGGAGATCATTCGCAAGCCCAAGCACGGCTTCGGCGTACCGGTCGGCGGCTGGCTGCGCCGGCACCCGGAGCTGCGTCGACTGGTGCACGCCCGCCTGGCACGGCTGAAGCAGCGCGAAATCCTGGCTCCGGCGTTCATCGACCGGATCATCACCGCGCAGCGCGAAGGTCACAGCGTGTATTTCGGTGCCCTGCTCTGGCCGATGTTCATGCTGGAATGCTGGCTGGCGGAGCACGCGCCGGACTACGGCGCGGGGCGCTGAGCCCCGGCCCTGCCGAGGCCGGCGATGCCGCCGGCGCCAGCAGCCGGTGCCGCGGCCGTGGCTGTCAGCCGGTCGTCGACGATTGCGCGCAGCAAGACGATCAGTCCGATCAGGTGGTAATACAGGTCGAAATACGCCAGCCCCTGAAAGGCGCCGCCCACGGCGAAGCCGACGAGGCCGACCTGCAGCATCGCGGCCAGGTCCGCGGCCCAGTCCAGTTCCGGATCGCCGCGCGCCATGTGGACGACGCGGGACGCCGTCCGATAGGCGGAAATCCCCAGCATCAGGAACAACAGCAGGCCGACGTAGCCGTGCTCGCCCAAGACGCGGAAGTAGATGCTGTGCGCGCCCTGGTAGCGGCCGTCGCGTTTTTCGATCTGTTCGGCGATATCCGGCGAGTAGCGCCAATAGTTCTCCGCGGTGAACGCTTCGAAACCGCCGCCGAGCGGGCGCTGATTGGCGAGATCGATCGCGAACTCCCAGGCGGTGATCCGCCCCATCGCGGACTTGTCCTCTTCGTAATGCGTGATGGTCCCCATGCGCTCGAACCACTGCTCCGGCATGAACGCGATCATCAGCGGCAGCAGGGCCAGCACCGCCAGTGCGAAGCGAAACTTGTAGCGCCCCTTGAGCCAGAGGAAGAACAGCATTGCCGAGCCGGCCAGCGCCGCGCCGCGCGAGTGCGAACCCAGGATGGACAGCAGCTTCATCGCCACCGTGAACCACAGGCCGATGCGGATATAACGATTGCGGTGATGCTGCAGCAGGAACCAGATCAGCGGCAGGATCATGATCAGGGCCAGGGCCAGGGCATTGTTGTCCTGGATGAAGCTGCCCGGCGGGCCCCAGACCCGGTACTGCGCGCCCGTACGCAGGGCGTAGAGCCCGCCCTTGAGGCCGAAGAATCCAAGGGACAGCGCTATCACCCAGACCAGCGCCCGGATCCGGTCTTCGCGGCGCATGATCACGAGGGTCAGCAGCGCGATCAGCTGGATCTTGATCGCCTTGTCCCAGCCGACCAGGGCCGCCTTGGGATCGAGGGCCCAGAACGTGGTCAGCGAGAACCAGGTGACGAAGGCCAGCCAGATCACGGTCGTGGAGTTGATCGGGAAGCGTTTCGGTTCGCGCCAGAACACAAAGCCGGTGATGGTCGCGATCGCCGTCAGCTGCGCGAACGGGAAATCGTAGGCAAAGCCCCAGGTCAGCCGGTGCGGGTTCATGTAGCCGAGCCAGCTCCACAGCAGGATGCCGACTGGCGGGCGCACCAGCGCCACCGGCAGCAGGCCGAAGACCACCAGGGTGACGGCGATGTCACGCATCGCCGCGTTCCACCGTCGCAGCACCGGCCAAGTGGGCAGTGCTGCCGGGCGCCGTGCGCTGGACCTGGCGGTAGCTGCCGGCGATCCGCAGCGCGAAGCGCAGCGCGTCGCGATCCCAGGGCGCGATCCGCGGCAGCTGGTATGGATCGCTGGCTGCAGCGGCGCTGCCCCAGACGGTCGTGAAGGCGGCGCTGAAGCCGGCCTCGCGCACCAGCTCGACATCGCGCGGCAGGTAGTCGCGACCCGGTTTGCCATTGGGGAAGGCGAACAGGGCCGGTGCCTCGCCTGTGATCGCCTGCAGGCGCTGACGCCCGCCGACGATCTCGGCCCGCGCCGTCGGCGTGTCCAGGCGGGCGAGTATCGGATGGCTCTGCGTATGGGCGCCGATGGCCAGCCCGGCTTGCCGCAGCCGCAGCAGGTCGTCACTGCGCAGCATCAGGTCATGCGGCAGTGGCTGCGGCGCCAGTTCGGCGAGCCGGCCGGCGCAGAGTTCGCGGCGGTCCGCCGGCAGGTACTTCAGCCGCGCGATCAGCGATCTGGCCAGCGCCCGGCGCCCGGCGGGGTCCGCGGGCAGCCGCAGGCGCCCCAGCTCCGGCAGGCCGGTGTCGAGTTCGCCGGGCGGCAGCCGCCGGCAGGCCTCGAAGACCCGGTCGTTGAACATGATGCCGCCGTCCAGGAAGGCCGGCGCGACGAAGACGGTCGCCGTGCAGTGGTAGTGCCGCAGGACCGGCGCCGCGACGGCGAGGTTGTCGGCGTAGCCGTCGTCGAAGCTGATCGCCACGGCGCGGGCTGGCAGCCCGCCCGTGTACAGCGCGGTCACGGCCTCGGCCAGCGGCAACACCCGGAAGTCCCGGGCCACGACGGCGAGCTGCCGGGCGAAGCGGCGCTGGTCCGGCAGGTCCGGCTGCAGCGGGTCGGGGGCGGCCAGCACCCGGTGGTAATACAGCACGCAGAGGCGCCCGCCGCCGGCGATCCCGCAGGCGTTGCCGAACATGCGCAGCAACGGCGAATACCACACCGCTCAGGCCCCGGTGCCCGCCGCGCCCAGCACGCTGGCATAAACCGCGGCGTAGCGGCGCGCGCACTGCGACCAGCTGCGTTCCGCCTGCACCCATTGCCAGGCCCGAGCGCAGATGGCTTCGCGATCGGGCAGCCGGGCCGCCGCCAGCAGGGCCTCTGCCAACGCGGCCGCATCGTCCGGTGGGAACAGCAGGCCGGTCTCGCCATGGCGCACCAGTTCGCGATGCCCGCCGATGTCGCTGGCCAGCACCAGCCGCCGCTGCGCCATCGCCTCCAGCGGCTTCAGCGGCGTCACCTTGTCCGTGAGCTCGCTGCGGCGGCGCGGATAGATCAGCACGTCCATCGCCGCATAATAGTCGCGGATCTCCGTGTGTGGCAGACGCCCGAGAAAGCGCAACTGTTCGCCGAGGCCCAGCGCCCGCGCGCGTGCGCGCAGCCCGGCCTCGGCACTGCCGCCGCCGGCGACCAGAAAGCGAAAGCGACGCCGCTCCGGCCCCAGCCGTTGCACCGCCTCCAGCAGCAGCTCCAGGCCTTCATAGGGGTGCAGGGAACCGATGTAGCCGACCAGCAGCTCGCCGGGCTCGCCGAGTTCCGCGCGCAGCTTGGCGGCGCGCTGCGGCGACGCCGGCTGGAGCATCTCGCGATCGACGGCGTTGGGCACGACCGTGACGCGTTCGCCGGGCACGCCCCGGCTCAGGATGTCGTCGCGGAGCCCGGCACAGATCGTGGTTACGGCATCGGCGCGGCGGAGCACCCAGCTCTCCAGGCCGCGCGACGCGCGGTAACGGAGATCACCGGGGCGGGCCGTGCCACGGGTCACGGCGGCGTCCTCCCAGGAACTGCGCATTTCGTAGACCAGCGGCAAACCGCGACGGCGGGCGACGCGCAATGCGGCCAGCGCCGTCAGGCACGGTGAATAGGCGTGCAGCAACTGCGGGTGCAGCTGGTCCAGCAATCGATCCAGCCGGCGCGCCAGCGTGCGGATCGTATCGAGCTGCTCCAGCACCGGCAGGCTGGCCAGCCGCCCGGGCGACGCCGGCGTGCGATAGAAGTGCCAGCCGTCGACGGTTTCCTCCAGCAGTTCGCTCTCCTGCTTGGCGCTGGTCAGTTGCCAGGTCCGCCAGCCGAGGGCCCGCTGCTCGGCCAGGATCGCGGCGCTGCGAAACGCGTAGCCCGTCTGATGGGGCAGCGAATGATCGTAGACGTGCAGGACGCTGAAACCCGCCGGCAGTGACGTGTTATCGCTGTTCATGCGCCTGCCCCTCCGGCTGCCGGTAACAGACCGGGGAAATGCCGGTCCAGCAAGGCATCGAGGCGGCGCATCGAGGCCGTCCAGGCGTGGTGGCTCAACACCCTGGCCCGTGCCGCCGCCGCCAGTTCGGCCCGGCGGCCGGGGTCCGCCAGCAGCTCGAGGGCGGCCGCCGCCAGGCCATCGGCGTCGTCGGCCACGAGGATGTGTTCGCCGGGCCGCATGTCGACACCGCCGGCGGCGCAGCGGGTCGTGACGACGGGCACGGCCATGGCCGCCGATTCGAGAATCTTGTTCTGCGTACCACGCGCGATGCGCAACGGGGCCAGGCTGAGCGCCGCGGAACGCACATAGGGCCGCACGTCCGGGACCGTACCGGTGACCTCCACGCCTGGATCGCTCGCATAGCGCCGGATGGCCGCCGGTGGCTCGGCGCCGACCACGAGCAGCCGCGCACCCGGCCGCCGGCGCCGGATCCGCGGCAGGATCTCGCCGACCAGCCAGTGAACCGCCTGCTGGTTCGGGAAATAATCCATCCGGCCGGCGAAACAGATCGTGTCCGGATCGTAGTCGTCCGCCGGGCTGAAGAATTCGGCGTCGACCCCGTTCGGGAACCAGCCGGTCGCGCGCGCCGTGCCCAGCGCCTCCAGCGAGGCCAGCTCCGCGCGCGTCGTGCAGGTCGCGAGTTCCACGGCCGCCGCGAGCCGCGCCTCCTCGCGACGCAGCTTGCGTCCCTCCAGCCAGTAGCCCGCGCTCAGCGGAAAGCGGCGCCACTTCGCGTAGTCGCTCCACTTCTCGCTGTCCATGTCCCCGAAATCCAGCACCTTTGGCAACCCGGTCAGCGGCAACACGTACTGGGCCGCCGATGAGCAGTGCACGAAGGCGAGATCGAACGGCGTCTCCCGGGCACGTTGCCGGATCAGCCGCGCGAGTTCCGGCGAGTAGAAATTGCCCAGTGACGACGGCGTCGCGGTCGGTAATCGCCACAGCATGCGGCCGAGCGCTGCTGCCGGACCGATACGGGCCAGCAGGAATTCGCTGCAATGCCCGGCGATGCCCTGCGCTTCCGCCGCCTCTTCGGGGGAGCGGACCAGCGAGGCGACGGTCACGTCGGCCCGCTGCTGCAGATGGCGCAGGATGTTGAACGGCCGGATCTTGCCACCGCGCTTCGGCGGATAGGGGAATCGGTGACACACGAAGAGCAGGCGCGGCCGGCGCATCAGGCTGCTCCACGGCCGCCCGCATCGCCACAGAGGCCGCGGTAGGCCGACTCGAAGATCATCAGGGCCCACAGCGGCACGGCGAAGTTGCGCCGCCCGGCCTGGTGTTGCTCGATCATCAGGCTCACGTAGTCCATGTCGAACAGCCCGCAGTCCGCCAGCGCGCCGCCGAGCAGGCGTTCGCGGACGCGCTCGCGAAGATCCAGGCGCAGCCAGCGCACGATCGGCACGGCGAAGCCCATCTTCGGCCGGTACAGCACTTCGCGCGGCAGGCGATCCTCGAAGGCGGCTTTCAGGATCGCCTTGCCTTCCCGGCCCTGCAGCTTCAGCCCCGGCGGCACGCTCGCGGCCCACTCGACGAATTCGTGGTCCAGCAAGGGGACGCGGACTTCCAGCGAATGCGCCATGCTGGCGCGGTCGACCTTGGTCAGGATGTCGCCGGGCAAATAGCTGCGGAAATCCAGATACTGGGCCACGGACAGCGGGTCGGCGCCCTCCACCTCGCGCGCGTGGCGCGCGAACACGGCCTCGGCGCGGTAGCCCTGCAGGGCGCGGCGCTGAGATGGACTGAACAGTCGGGCGCGAATATCGGTCGCCGAAATCGCGACGGTGTTGAAATAGGCGTCGATGCTGTCGCGCGCGATCGCCGCTAGCGTGGACTTCGCGCGCAGCACCCGCGGCGCCCAGTCGGCCTTCGGGTACACGGCGGCCAGGCCGCGGAACAGCGGCCGGCGCCAGGCGTCCGGCAGCAGCCGGCGGAAGCGTTCCTCGAACATGTGCCAGCGATAGCGACGATAACCGGCGAAGTTCTCGTCCCCGCCGTCCCCGGACAGCGCCACCTTGACCTGTTCGCTGGCCAGCTCGCAGACACGGTAAGTCGGCAGGGCCGAGCTGTCGGCGAAGGGTTCGTCGTAGATGCCGGCGAGGCGGTCGATCAGGCTGAAATCGTCCGGGTCGACCTGACGCACCGCGTGCGCCGTCCGATAACGGGTGGCGACCTGTTCGGCATAGGCGGATTCGTTGAACTGCGGATCGCCGAACGAAATCGAACAGGTCCGCACCGGATCGGGCGTCAAGCCGGCCATCAGCGCGACCACGGCGCTGGAGTCCACGCCGCCGGACAGGAAGGCGCCGACCGGAACATCGGCGATCATCCGCAGGCGCACGGCCTCGGTCAGGCGTTCCAGCAGTTCGCCTTGCGCCTGTGACGCGGACAGGTCTGCCCGCGGTGAAAATGCCAGTGTCCAGTAACAGCGCGGCTCGAGTCCGGCGCTGCCGGGACCGGCCTCCAGGTAGTGTCCGGGGGGCAGCTTGCGGGCCGCGGACAGAATACTGCGCGGCTCGGCGACATAGCCCAGCGCGAAGTACTCCTCGACCGCGCAGGGATCGAGCTCGCGCGACAGTTGCGGGTGCTGCAGCAGTCCCTTCAGTTCCGAGGCAAACGCCAGCTGGCCGTTCGGCAACTCGGCGTAGTACAGCGGCTTGATGCCGATGCGGTCACGGGCCAGGAACAGCCGCCGCTGCCGCCGGTCCCAGAGGGCGAAGGCGAACATGCCACGGAAGCGCTGCAGGCAGTCCTTGCCCCACTGCTCCCAGGCGTGGACGATTACTTCGGTGTCCGTATGCGTGGCGAAGCGGTGCCCGGCCGCTTGCAGCTCGCTGCGCAGGGATTGGAAATTGTAGATCTCGCCGTTGTAGCAGACGACGACCGAGCCGTCCTCGTTGTACAGGGGCTGGTGGCCGGCCGCGAGGTCGATGATCGACAGGCGACGGTGGGCAAGGCCGATCTCCGGTTCCAGGTGGTAGCCGGCATCGTCCGGCCCGCGGTGCGCCTGCACCTCGTTCATCCGCTGCAGCAAGGCCTCGCTGATGGGAACCCGCCCCTGGCGATCGTATATGCCTGCGATTCCGCACATCCGCCGTCAATGACTCCGACCGGCCAGCTGCCGGTAAAGATCCCGGTACTTCGCCGCCATGACCGGAATCGAGAACTCCCGGACGACGCGGTCGCGGCCGGCGCGGCCGTGCGCGGCGGCCAGTGCCGGCTCGTCCGCATACTCGGCCAGCGCCGCGGCCAGCCGTTCGGGCTGCCCTGGCGGCACCAGCCGGCCGGTCACGCCGTCGACGACCAGTTCCGGGTTGCCGCCGACCGCCGTTGCGACGACAGGCAAACCGGTGGCCATGGCCTCCAGGATCGTGTTGGAGATGCCTTCGGCCAGCGACGGCAGCACGAAGAGGCTGAAACGCCGCAGCGCGGCCGGCACGTCGTCCTGGAATCCCGGCAGCCAGCAATGTTCGAGCAGGCCGGCCCCGCCCAGCACCTGCTCCACGGCGGCGCGCTGCGAGCCGTCGCCGACGATCGCGAGTCGCAAGCCGGCCCCCGGCCGGTCCCTGGCGAGCCGCGCAAAGGCCTGCGCCAGGGACGGATAATCCTTCACGGCTTCCAGGCGGCCAACCGAACCGATCACAAACGGCGACGCCGGCCGCCCATCCGCCGGCCGAAAACGCTCGACGTCGACCCCGTTCGTGATATGGCTGATCCGCGCGGCCGGCACGCCGAGGCCGCGCAGATAATCGCCCAGGTGCCGGGAAACCACGACGTAATGGTCGACCACCGCGCGGAACAGCCAGCGCAGCAGACGATAGCGCCGCCGGCGCCCGTGCAGGTCGAACACGTCCCAGCCATGCTCGCCGTGAATGCGGACCGGCACGCCGGCGGCCAGGCCGGCGAGCTGCGATTCCAGACAGGCCAGGTTGCGCGTGTGCAGAATGTCGACGCCCTCGGCGCGAAGCAGCCGCGCCAGCGGGCGCAGGTAGCCCAGCCCCCTGCCGCGCGGCTTGTGCAGCTCGACGACCCGGACGCCGGCAGGCAGGCGACGGCGGAATCGCCCGGCCGTGGTCAGTGCCACCACCAGGTGCTCGAACTCATCCGGAGGCAGGCGGTTCAGCAGATTGACCAGGCCGTTTTCGAGGCCGCCGTAGTCCAGCCGGAAGACGACATGGGCGATTTTCAGCCGCTGGCCCACGCCTTCGCACCCCTGTCCGGGGAGGCCGGCCCGGTGGCCGCCTCCAGCAGCTCGGCGAATACCTCGCGCACCGGTGCCCAGCGGAAATCCTGCAGCAGCCGCTCGATCTTGCGCTCGAAGCCGCGCAGGTTCACGTAGTGCCGAAAACGGCTGCGCGCATCCAGGCCGCCCACCCGTGGCTGCCCGGGATCGATCTCCCAGGGATGGAAGTAGAACACCGCCGGCATGCCCTCCTCGCGGTTCAGTCGGCGCAGGCACCAGCGGCTCGCGGCGTAGGGCAGCAGGCGGAACCAGCCGCCGCCCCCGCAGGGCAAGCGAACCGACCCGAGCTGCAGCGTGGCGACCGGGATCTCCGGCAGGCCAGCCGGTCCGACGCGGTGGGGCCGGCGCTCGCCGTCGGGTCGCCCGTAGCGGTCGTGGTGAATCGGGTAGCAGCTTGAACTGTAGCGGTGGCCGGTCTCTGCCAGCAGCGCATGCGCCCAGTCGTTGTCCGCCGCGATCGAATAGCTGGCCGCCCGGTAGCCGACGACCGGCACACCGGCCAGGTCCTCGAGCAATGCCCGCGTCCGGCTGACGTCGGCCCGAAACGCGTCCGGCGCCTGCGTTGTGACCTGCACGTGCGCGTAGCCGTGACTGGCGATCTCGTGGCCGGCAGCGACTGCCTGGCGAACGAGTCCCGGGTAGCGCTCGGCGACCCAGCCGAGGAAGAAGAAAGTCGCGCGGACCCCATGAGCAGCGAACAGCTCGAGCAGCCGCTCGACATTCCGCTCCACGCGACATTCCCAGGCTGGCCACTGACTGCGAGCGATCACCGGCTCGAAGGCCGAGACCTGGAAATAGTCTTCGACATCGACGGTCAGCGCATTGACGATATCCGGCATCGCTGGTCCCTGTCCCTGGGCACTAATCGCAGTGGCTGCAGTGACGGCGAATCAGAACTTGCGCACCAGGTCGACCAGGACGAGAAACTGCTCGTAGTCCTGCAGTCCGCCGGACGTGCCGTCGCGACGGTCGAAGCGCAGCTGCAATCCGGCGGCGGTGCGTTGGCCGAGCTGGTAGTCCAGCCGCGCGAACAGGCGCAGCAGCGTGTCGTCCTCGGCCCGGAAGGTCAGGCCCGCGGTGTCATCGGCAATCGCGTATTCCCGGTTGCGCCACAAGGCATTGGCCGTCAGCGTCGTGCGCTGGCCGAGCAGATAGCGATACTCGATGCCCGCGCCGTAGGACGTTTCGTCCGGGCGCTGGCTGCCGGGACGCGCCGGGTCGATCGGTGTCACGTCTTCGCGCTGATCCCACAGCGCCTGGATCTCGATCGCGCTCTTGTAGCCGGTCCATTCGAAGCTCGCATCGAAACGGCGCCGGATGAAGCGCCCGACATCGCCCGGCCGGTCGATGACCGCGTCCGGCGGCAGTGGCTCGGCATCGGGATTGCCGCTCGGGATCTGCCGGAAGGACAGCAGGTCGGTCGTGGTCGGCAATTCGGAATAACTCAACTGGAAGCGCGTATTTTCGACTTCGCGGGTCCACGAAGCCCGGTAGCTGGTGCCGAAGAAACGCCGGCCGACGCCCAGCGACAACACATTGTCCACCAGCTCGACGTCCATGCCGACCTCCCAGCGGCTCTCGCTGAGCGAGGAATCGCTGGGGTCGCGGAAATCGCTGTCCAGCCCCCCCAACGCCGTCAGGCGCAGCTCCGGCAGGACATGGTAACCGAGTCGCAGGTACAGCTCCTGGACCTCGACCTGCTGCGGCGTCTGCTCGTAGTCGATCTGCTCGAAATTCCAGACCAGTTCGTAGTCCAGCACCGCGACCGCCTCCTGCTGCTGCTGGATGGCGACATGGGCGTTCTGCCGCTTGGCGTCCTGGATCGTTCGATCGTCGTAGCTGACCTGGCCGTAGAGGTAGTAGGCGTCGATCTCCGATTGCCCCAGCAGCGGCCGCCGCAGCAGCGGCCCCACGGTCCAGATCGTAGCGTCCGCACGGTTATCGGTGACGAAGATATTCGAGTCGGACACTGGTTTTTCCGGCGTGACATTGACCTGGGATATCGCCGCCTGCCCCTGAATCTGCAGCTGCTTGCCGATGACGTCCAGCAGGGCATTCGATGCCAGATTGCTGTAGACGCCGTTGCGATCCGAATCCTTCGCGTACCACAGTGTCTCAAGGTAATAGTCGACGTCGTAATCGAAGCGCTTGCCGTCCTGGTTCAGCGTGATCCCGGGCGTGACCCGGGTGATGAAGTCTTCTTCCTCGCTGCCCGGCGGGGCCAGCGCGATATTGTCGGTATAGGCCTGCCCGAGAATCAGGTAGCCGCCGAGATCGACGGCCAGCGCCGGCCGCGCCAGCAGCAGCGCCACGGTGATACACCAGAAGGACCCGCAGCGCCGGCTGGCCGGGCAGTCATGTCTGTGGCTCATCGTTGTTATTGTCCTGCCGTTCGTGATCAAGCTCAGTACTCGTAGTATTCCTGGCGATAACGCCGGGAATCGACACGAGCCTTGTTCAGCACGACGCTGACCGAGGCTCCGATGCCGGTGAGCATCTGCAGGGCCTCGTTCAGCTCCGCAGCACCGGTCTCACCGGCTGCCAGCACCAGCACGACGTGGTCGATCTTTTCCGCCAGCGCGCGCGCTTCGCTGGTCAACAGCACCGGCGGCGAATCGAGCAGCACGACCAGGTCCGGCCGCCGGCTCAGATCGGCGAGCACGTCGTCCATCCGCCGGCCGGCCAGCAACTCGGTCGCATCGGCCCGGCGGCTGCCGGCCGGCAGGAACTGCAGTGAATCCAGATCCGTGTCGGCGAGCAGTTCGTCGAGGCTCAGCGAATCGTCGGCCAGCAGGTCCGTCAGGCCGGGCCGCTCCTGTTCGCCGAGGGCTTCGCTCAAGCGTCGACGGATTGGATCCGCATCGATCAGGACCACGCTGGTCATCTGCTCCGCGGCGATGCTCTGCGCGAGATTGAAGCTGATGAAGGTCTTGCCTGCCTGCGGCATGCAGCTGGTGATCATGACCAGTCCGCCCGGCTTGGCTCCAGAGCGCGACAGCCCGAACACGCGGGCCAGCAGCGGGCGTTTCAGGAAACGGAACTCGCGCTGCAACTGTTCCGCACCGGCGAACTGGCGCATGTCGTAGTCGCTCGCCTGCGCCAGCTCGACCGCATGCTCGCGCCCCGCCTGGGGCCGTGACTCCGGTCCCGGCGGCCGGACGGCCGGTGGCTGCGCAGCCGGCCGCGCCCCGCGGCCGGCCTTGCCGACGGCTTTCTCGATGATGCTCACGTGGCGACTCCGGCGAACATCGGCCAGGCGTGCAACTGCCGGGCCAGCTCGTCGCCGGTCAGCAGCAGGCCGGCGTACAGCCCCAGCAGCAGCAGCATGGAACTGGCCCAGAAGACCGTGCTGCGGCGCGCAGCCGCCGCCTCCGCTGCATCGCGCACCAGCTGGATCGTGCCCAGCACCGCAACACCGTAGAGCCGCTCCAGCTCCTGTTGCGAGTTGAAGACCGGCCGCGCGAAATTGAGCAGCACGGTCACGGCGCCGCCGGCCGCCAGGCCGACCAGCAGCACGGCGGTCAGCAACAGATTGCGCTTCGGTCCGACCGGCTGCGGGTCCAGCGCCGGCGGATCGATCACCCGGAAGGTCACGTCGTTCTTGGTGTCTTCCGCGGCCTCGGACAGGCGCGCTGACTCCAGGCGCATGAGCAGCTGCTCGTACTGCTCCCGCGTAACGTCATAGTTGCGCGTCAGCCGCGTCAGTTCGGCCTCGATCTGTGGAATCGTGTCGACTTTTTCCCGCAACTCGCGGACGACCGCTGCCTGGTCGCGCCGCTGGGCCTCGAGTTGCCCGAGCCGCAGTTCGGCCTGGTTCAGCTGCAGCTTCATCTGCTGATACACCGGGTTGGCATCGAGCTGATTGAGCCCCGGCCGGGCGCTATCGGCGGGCCGGCTGGCCAGGTATTCCTCGCGCTTCTGCCGCAGGCCCTCGAGCACCGCCAGCACCTGCTCGACGTCCGGGTGCGTATCCGTGTACTTCAGGCGCAGGCGGGCCAACTCGTCTTCATAGGCCGCGATCTGCTGGTCGAAAGGCGTGCTGGCGGTCTCGTTGCGGGGCGTCATCAGCCCGAATACCGGCGTCTCGCCTTCGAGCTGCCGGCGGAGATCGTCCCGGCGCTGACGCGCCAGGCGAAGCCTGGACTCGATATCGTCGAGACGTTTCATCTCGGTCTGCAGGCGCTGGTAGTAATCACCCTCCTCGCCCGGCATCATGCCGACGTTCCGCCGTTTGAAATCGGCCAGCGTCTGTTCGGCTTCGTTCAGGCGTGCCTCGTATTCCGCCAGTTTTTCCTCGAGGAAGGCCTGCGCCGTGCGGGTATCGGCCTCGCTCTCTCCGAGCGAGCCCTTGATGAACTCGTCCAGCAGCATGCTGACCACATTCAGGGCCGCCTGCTCCTTCGTGTACTCGTACGCAATCTGCAGCACATCGTTACGGTCCATATCGACCTTGATGCTGCTGCGGATCTGGTTGACCTTGTTCTCGATCTGTTCGGGGCCCGCACCAGCCGGCACCAGGCCGGCGCGGACGACGACTTTCTCCAGGTTCGGCTGGCTGAGCATCGCCTGCGCCATCATGTCGACATCGCTCATCAGATTGCTGTCCACGGTCAGCCCCTCGAGCAAGGGCCGCAACGCGCTCTGCGTGTCGACATAGACGCGGGCGGTCGCGCGGTAGACGTCGGGCAGGAACAGGACGACCAGCCAGCCCGCGAGGCACAGCAGCCAGGCCGCTGCCGCGCCGGCCCAGCGGAAACGCCAGCAGCCGCGCAGGATGCCCTGCAGATAGGCCAGGACGTCCAGGGCCTCGCTCTGTACGCCTGGGCCGCGCCACTCCATGGCACGGGTTTCATTCATAGCCTGGATTCCGGAATCAGCAGCACGTCACCCGGCAGCATCATCACGTTCTGGGAAATATCGCCATCGTTCAGCAACCGGTCGACGCGAACCTTCAATTCCACCTGTTCGCCATTCTGGCGGCGGATTATCCGGGCACGGTTCCCGGCCGCGCCGGGTGCCAGGCCGCCGACCTCGATCATGACGTCGAGCAGGGTCATGTTCCGCCGGTATGGAATCGCCTTGGGCTCGGCGGCCTTGCCGACTACGCGGATCTGCTCGCTGAAATTGCCGACGAACTCCTCGACGATGATATTGACTTTCGGCGACTTGACGAAGCGTGACAGGGCCTGCTCCATGTCGCGCGCCAGCTGGCTCGGGGTCTTGCCGACGGCCTGCATGTCTTCGACCAGCGGCGTGGAGATCTTGCCGTCCGGGCGCACCGGAACCGTCACCGACAGCTCCGGATTGCGCCAGACGAAGACCTGCAGCACATCGCCGGGCCCGATCAGGTATTCGACCTGCGAAGCCGCCGGGGCGGTCAGTTCGGCCGCCGGGCGTGGGCTGCTGCAGGCACCTAGGCTCAGGCAGATCAGGACCAGGGGGATCACAAGCTTGCGGTTCATTGTTCTCGGTTCCTCCCGCCGCCGGTCGTCGGCAAGCCACGTGCCATCCGGCGGCGCTGCCGGCCCGGCGCTGTCAGTCGTGTCGCATCAGCGCCGCTCATTCTGATCCTTTTTCGCAGCGCGTTCCAGCGCCTAGCCGGAATTATTCAAGCGCATTGTGTGACAGGCGTCGCGACTGCCGGCAAGTAAATCGGTCACGGCGGCGAGCCTTACCAGGTGAGTTGCCGTGCCACGAGCGGTCCGAGCCAGGTGGTGAGCCTCAGCGGCAGGCGCTGCCAGCAGCGGATCGCGAGTTGGAAGCGCGGGTTGTCCGGACTCGCATTAGGTAAAGCCTGGCCCTGCCGCAGATGATATTGATAATGCAATGGTTCCGGCTCGAAGCCCCAGTGGCGCTTGAAATGGTAGGAGCCGGCGCCGACCCGGCTGCGCCCGAAATCGAACCGGCGCACCCCGCGCGCGGCGGCGTGGCACATCAGCTCCCAGTACATGAAATCGTTGGCGCTCAGTGCGCGCGCGGCCGCCGAGCCGCCGCCATAGTAAGGCAGCACCTCGTCGCGGAAATAGAAACTCAGCACGCTGGCGACGGGCCTGCCACCGGCATCGCGGACGGTGAGCTGCTCGCAAGCCGCACCGAAGACCGCGTGCAGCTGCTCGAAATAGGCGCGCGGCAGCACCGGCGTGCCGAGGTTGCGCAGGCTTTCCGCATACAGGCGGTAAAACACGCCGGTGTCGCGGCCGAAGCCGGCCTGCAGGCCCTTGCGCATCGCCTTGCGGATCATCGCGCGCTGCTTGCGCGGAATCTCGGCCATGTTCGCATCCGCGTCCGCATGGATCGCCCGACGGAAGCGCACGTAGCGATCCACCGTCGGCAGCCCCGGCCGTGGCTGCAAGTGCCGCAACTCCAGGTGATCGACGCGACGCTGTTCGGCCAGCTCGATCGCCGCGTCGCGCAGGGCCGTTTCCACCGCTTCGTCGTCCGCCAGCGCGCCGCCGTAGACGCCGAGCGGCACCGAGACCAGACGATTTCCGAACAGCCGGCTGCGGACCTCGGCCAGCGGTATCAGCCCCTGGAGCCGGCCACCCGCCTCGGCCAGCAGGTAGTGGGTCCGGTGATGGAAAAAATCCGCAAGGATCGTCTCCCATCCCGACAGATGGAAGAAACTGCCGCCGGGATGCGCCTCGACGTAGGCATCCCAGGCAGCGCGGTCCCGGTTCCGTTCGAAGGCTCGAATCTGCATCGTTGCCCGTGTTGTCTGTTATCGGTTCGCGGCGGAACGCCGGTAGAGCACGGGCAGCCTAGCGGGTCTGCGAGCCGCCGTCTGCCGTCGCGGTCACGCTTTGCCCGCTTCCGGCATTATGTCAGGCGGCCGCGGCGGCGACATCCCGCAGCAGGACCTCCAGTTCGTCGATCACCGGCTCCCAGCCCAGCGTTTCGGCGTAGCGCCGCGTGTCCTCGCGGCGCGGCGGCGCCGCGAGCAGGCGGCGGACCGCCGCCGCCAGCGCCTCCGGCGAACGCTGCTCGACGATCCGGCCCGCCTCCGGCACACGGATGATCTCGCGCACCCCCTCGACGTCGAAGGCCACGACCGGGGTGGCGCAGGCCAGGCTCTCCAGCATGACGTTGGCCATGCCCTCGTGGCGCGACGGCAGCAGCAGCGCGTCGGCCGCCGCATAGTGAGCCGGCAACTCCTCCGGCGGCAGGGCACCGGCGAAGTGGACCCGGCCGGCGAGGCCGAGTCGCCGGGCCAGGGATTCGAGCTCACCGCGCAGCGGGCCGCTGCCGATGATCGTCAGTTCCGCCCCGGGCAGCAGCGGCAGCGCCCGGATGGCCGCCGCATGGTTCTTGCGCTCGATCAGGTGGCCGACGGCGAGCAGCCGCGGGCCGCCGCTCGAGGCCCGTCCGGCGCCGACCGGCGGCCGGAACTGATCCAGGTCGACACCATTGCGCAAGGTCACGACCCGCTGCGGCTCTGCACCCAGCTCGATCAGGCGGGCGCGCAGCGACTCCGACACGCTCACGACCCGGGCGCAATGGGTCAGCGCCCAGCGGATCCAGCGCCCCGGCCCGCGGTAGCGCGGCCACAGCGTGACATCGTTGCCGCGGGCGGTCATGACGACCGGCAGCCCGAAACGCCGGCCCAGCAGCAGCGCCGCAACGCCGTCCGGATAGAGGAAATGCGCGTCGATGACCGGTGCGGACGGCATCTCCGCCACCAGTCGCCGAACGTGCCCGGCCACCGAGGCCGCCATCAACAGCGGAGCCAGCGACATGTCGCCGGCCGGCAATGACAAAAAGCGCGGATGGCTGACCGCGATCCCATGCCGTTGCTCGCATCGGGGCACCCGCGCGAAGGCTGCGTAACGCCCGAAGCGGCGATGGCGCAGAGGAAACCAGGGCACCGGGGCGACGATTCGCAGGTCCACCGCCGGCCGGCGCGCCAGCCGCCGCAGGCGCGCCTCGACGAAGAGCCCGTGCCGCGGCTGCTCCGCGTTCGGGTAGAGCTTGGTGAAGCCCAGCAACTGCAGGCGGCGCGGACGGCTCACGAGCAGCGGCCTGCTCAGCCCGCGAGCGCGTCGACCAGCGCGAGGATCTCCTGCGTGCGCGCCTGCATCAGCGCCCGGTCGCCCCGCGCCTCGACATTCAGGCGAATGACCGGCTCGGTGTTCGACATCCGCAGATTGAAGCGCCAGTCGCCCATGTCCAGCCCGATTCCATCGGTCTCGTCGACGGCCCGCGCCTGCGCCTCGTACTGTGCCCGGACCGCGGCGATCGTCGCCGCGGCGTCCCTGACCCGCCGGTTGATTTCTCCGCTGACCGGGAAGCGCTGGACGCGGTCGGCGATCATCGCCGACAGTGGCTGCCCGCTGCGCGCCAGCAGGCCGGCGACCAGCAGCCATGGGATCATGCCGCTGTCGCAGTAGGCGAAATCCCGGAAATAATGATGCGCGCTCATTTCCCCGCCGTACAGCGCATCTTCGGCGCGCATGCGCTCCTTGATGAAGGCATGGCCGGTCTTGCTCTGCACCGCGATGCCACCGGCCGCGGCGACCTCTTCCCGCGTGTTCCAGACCAGGCGCGGGTCGTGGATGATCCGCCCGCCCGGTTCCCGCTGCAGCAGGGCACGCGCCAGCAGGCCGACGATGTAGTAGCCCTCGATGAACTCGCCGGTCTCGTCGAACAGGAAACAGCGGTCGAAGTCCCCGTCCCAGGCGATACCGAGATCAGCGCCGCTGGCGCGCACCGCATCGGCGGTGGCCGCGCGATTGTCCGGCAGCAATGGGTTCGGAATACCGTTCGGGAAATCGCCGTCCGGTGCATAGTTGACCTTGACGAATTCGAACGGCAGCCGCGGCTCCAGCGCGTCGATGACGAGTCCGGCGCCGCCATTGCCGGGGTTGACGACGATCTTCAGCGGCCGCAGGCGATCGAGGTCGACCCAGTTCAGCAGGTAGTCGACGAAGTCGCCGAGCGTGTCGACCCGCCGGTAGTCGCCGCCCCCGGCTGCCGGGCCGGCGCCGGCCTCGGCGAGTCGGCGGATCTCGTCGAGGCCGCTGTCGCCGCTGACCGGCCGCGCCGCCTCGCGCACAAACTTCATGCCATTGTAATCGGCCGGGTTGTGACTGGCCGTGACCATGATGCCGCCGCCGGCGCCCAGGTGCCAGGTCGAGAAATACACCTGCTCGGTCCCGCAAAGACCGATGTCGATGACCTCGACGCCGGCATCGCGCAAGCCTGCAACCAGCGCTGCGGCGAGCTCCGGGCTCGAGTGCCGCACGTCATGGCCGACGACGACCGAGCCGGGCTCGAGTTGCTGGGCATAGGCCCGTCCGATCCGGCAGGCGATGTCGGGGTTCAGTTCGGATGGGATCCGGCCACGCACATCGTAGGCCTTGAAGCAGGTCAAGCCTGGTGCTGCGCTGTTCATGGGCATGCCTAGTCCGTCCGCCCCTGGCGGCCGTACTTGTCTTCGAAACGGACGATGTCGTCCTCGCCAAGGTAGTCGCCGACCTGCACCTCGATGATGTGCAGCAGCTCGGTGCCGGGATTTTCGATGCGGTGCCGGGCTTCGACCGGAATGAAGGTATGCTCGTTCTTCTTCAGCTCGAAGACCTCGTCGTCGCGGGTGATCCGGGCGACCCCGGCGACGACGACCCAGTGTTCGGCGCGGTGGTGGTGCAGTTGCAGAGACAGCACCGCGCCCGGCAGTACCGTCAGGCGTTTGACCTGGTAACCGGGCGCGGCATCGAGGCTGTCGTAGCTTCCCCACGGGCGAAAGACCTCGCGTCCCAGGCGCACTTCCTCGCGACCGGCTGCCCCCAGTTCGTCGACCATCCGTTTCACGTCCTGCGAACGCTCGCGGGGCACGACCAGCACGGCATCCTTGGTCTCGACGACGATGCAGCCATCGAGCCCGACGGCCGTGACCAGCCGGCTCTCGGCGCGCAGATAGCTGTTGCGGCAATCGACCGCGTGCACGTCGCCGATCAGCGCGTTGCCGCCGGCATCCTGATCGCTCGCAGCGTGCAGCGCCGACCAGGAGCCGATGTCGCTCCAGCCGGCGTCCAGCGGCAGGACCATCGCCCGGCCGGTCTTCTCCATCACCGCATAGTCAATCGAATCGGGACGGCAGGCGCAAAAGGCCTGCGGCTCGGGGCGCAGGGTATCGCCGTCCCGGCCGGCACCGGCGAACGCGCGTTCGCAGGCCGCCAGGATGTCCGGCGCTTGCTGTCCGATTTCTTCCAGCCAGGCGCCGGCGCGGAACAGGAACATCCCGCTGTTCCAGTAATAGGCGCCGGAGTCGAGGTATTGCCGCGCCGTGGCCGTATCCGGCTTCTCGACGAATTCCACCACCCGGCGCGGCCCGCCGCCGGCACCGTCCGCCCGGATATAGCCATAGCCGGTCTCCGGCGCCGTGGGCACGACGCCGAAGGTCAGCAGGGCGCCGTCGGCGGCCGCCGCGGCCGCCGCGCTGACGGCCGAGCGGAAGGCGGCCGCATCCCGCAGCAGGTGGTCCGCCGGCAGCACCAGCAGCAACGGGTCGTCGCCGCCGGCGCGCGCGGCCAGCGCGGCGAGTGTCGCGGCCGGCGCGGTATTGCGGCCTTCCGGTTCGAGGACCAGCAACGGCTCGGAGCCGGCTTCGCGCAATTGCCCGGCCACGAGGAAACGCTGGCTCTCGTTGCAGACGACGATCGGCGGCTGCAGGCCGGCCAGCCCGTCGAGGCGCGCCAGCGTCTGTTGCAACAGGCTGTGCTCGCCCAGCAGCGGCAGGAGCTGCTTCGGGAAAGCCGCTCGCGACAGCGGCCAGAGTCGCGAGCCGCTGCCGCCGCAGAGGATGACCGGAACGATCAGCATGCGCCCGGCACCTGCCCCCGGCCGATTCCGTAGTACTGGAAGCCCAGCTCCGCGAGCATCTGCGGATCATAGATGTTGCGCCCGTCGAAGACCACCGGCTCACTGAGCAGTTCACGCATTCGTGGAAAATCCGGACTGCGGAATTCCTGCCATTCCGTGACCACGGCCAGGGCATCGGCACCGACCAGCGCCTCCATGGCGCTGTCGCAGAGCACCAGCTCGTCCCGGTCGCCGTAGATGCGCCGGGCCTCGGCGCGCGCCTGCGGATCGTAGGCGCGGATTCGCCCGCCGGCCTCCCAGACCGCCTCCATCAGCGCGCGACTGGGCGCCTCGCGCATGTCATCGGTATTCGGCTTGAAGGCCAGGCCCCAGACGGCCACCGTCTTGCCGGCCACTGTCCCGCCCCAGTGGCTGTGCAGCTTTTCGAACAGGCGCCGTTTCTGGCGCCGGTTCACATTCTCGACCGCTTCGACCAGTTCGGCATGGTAACCCGCCTCGCGAGCGGAGCGCGCCAGCGCGCTGACATCCTTCGGAAAACAGGATCCGCCATAACCACAGCCGGGATAGATGAAGGCGTAACCGATGCGCGGGTCGGAACCGATGCCGACGCGCACTTTCTCGATGTCGGCCCCCAGCCGTTCCGCCAGGTTCGCGAGCTCGTTCATGAAACTGATCTTCGTGGCCAACAGACCGTTGGCGGCATATTTGGTCAGTTCGGCCGAGCGCAGATCCATCAGGATCAGCTTTTCGTGGTTACGGCTGAAGGGCTCGTAGAGCCGCCGCAACTGCTCGGCGGCACGCTCGCTGTCGGTGCCGACGATGATCCGGTCCGGCTTCATGAAATCGCCGACGGCCGCGCCTTCCTTCAGGAATTCCGGGTTCGAGACGACGTCGAATTCGGCCTGCCGGCCGGCGGCTGCCAGCACACCCTGGATTTCGCTGCGAACGCGGTCCGCCGTGCCGACAGGGACCGTCGACTTGTCAACCACGATCTTGTAGTCGTCGAGTTCGCGGCCGATATCGCGGGCCACGGCCAGCACGTGCTGCAGGTCGGCCGAGCCGTCCTCGTCCGGCGGCGTACCCACGGCGATGAACTGGAACAGCCCGTGGCGGACTGCGGCCGCCGTCTCGGTGGTGAAGCGCAGGCGCCCGGCCGCGGCATTCCGCTGCACCAGGTCTTCCAGCCCCGGCTCGTAGATCGGGATCGCACCATCGTTCAGACTCGCGATGCGCTCTGCATCGATGTCGACGCAGACGACATCATTGCCGACCTCGGCCATGCAGGCGCCGGTCACCAGACCGACATAGCCCGCGCCGTGTATCGTCAGTTTCATGCGCTGCTCCTCTCCCTGCCCAGCCGATGCAGCAACTCCCGGCCCACCGGCGGCAGCTGCTCGCCATCGCCCCGCGCCAGCGCCGTGTAGACCTCGCGCGCCATCAGCTTACCGAGCTCCACGCCCCACTGGTCGAAGGGATTGATGCCCCAGATCACGCCCTGCACGAAAACCTTGTGCTCGTATAGGGCGATCAGCGCACCGAGATGGCGGGCATCCAGGCGCGGTAACAGGATCAGACTCGACGGGCGGCCGCCGCGATGTTCCTTGTGCGGCGCGAGGCGCCGGGCCTCCGCCTCGGGCAGGCCGGCGGACAGCAGCGACTCGAGCGCGTCCGCTTCGCTGACTCCGCGGGCGAAGGCCTCTGCCTGCGCCAGCATGTTGGCGAGATTGTGCAGATGCGCGTCCTCGCCGCCTGCCGGCGGCAGTGCGGGTGCGATGAAGTCCAGGCTGCTCGCGCAGCTGCCCTGGTGCAGCAATTGGAAAAACGAGTGCTGCGCATTGGACCCCGGTTCCCCCCAGATCACCGGGCCGGTGGCGATCTTAAGCGGGCGGCCGTCACGGCTGACATGCTTGCCAAGGCTCTCCATCTCGAGTTGCTGCAGAAAGGCTGGCAGGCGGTGCAGTCGGCTGCAGTAGGGCAGCACAGCATGATCGTTCAGGCCGAGGAAATTCCGGTTCCAGACGGCGACGAGACCGAGCAGCAGGGGCAGATTGAGGCCTGCTTCCGCCCTGCGGAAATGCTCGTCCATCGCGGCGGCGCCGGCCAGCAGCTCGCGGAAGGCCGCCGGACCGACGGCGATCGCGATCGCCAGGCCGACCGAGGACCAGAGGGAAAAGCGCCCGCCGACCCAGTCCCAGACATGCAGGCGCAGTTCCGGCGCAATGCCGAAGGCGTCCATCGCGGCCTCGTTGACCGACACGGCGACGAAATGCCGGGCGACGGCCGATTCGGGCGCCGATTGCAGCAGCCAGCGGCGCGCTGCCTCGGCATTGAGCCGGGTCTCCAGCGTCGTGAAACTCTTGGAGCACACGACGAACAGTGTGCGGGCCGGATCCAGCGACCCGGCCAACTCGGCGAACTGCAGGCCATCGACATTGGAAACGAAATGCAGGCGCGGACCGTCGCTGCCCGGCTCGCGCAACGCCGCCGTCGCCATCACGGCGCCGAGATCCGAGCCGCCGATTCCGATGTTGACCACATCGCTGAAGGGCTGGCCATCGTAACCGAGCCGCCGGCCGGCACGGATGTCCGCGGCCAGGCCGAGCATCCGCTCGCGCTCTGCGAGCACGGCCGGCATCACCGCTTCGCCGGCGGCCGCGTAGCTCGCATCCGCCCCCGCCCGCAGCGCCATGTGCAGCGCGGCCCGGTCTTCGGTGTTGTTGACCGGCGCGCCGGAGAACAGGGCCTCACGCCAGGCCGCGAAACCGCAGCGTTCCGCCAGGGCCAGCAGCAGATCCACGGTGTCCGCGCACAGCCGCTGGCGCGTCAGGTCCAGCAACAGGCCGGCCGCGGAGCAAGCGAGGCGCTGATAACGGCCGGGTTCGTCCACCAGCTTGCCCAGCGGCTGCTTGCGCAGTTCGCGCGCACGCGCGCGCAGGGCCGCCCATTCGGGCGTTCCTGTAGCATCGGTCGTCGCTGGCAATGCGATCATTCCCCTGGGCGTCCTGCTTCGACCATCAATCCGGTGCGCCACCCTGGCCATAGTATTCGCGGTACCAGTCTACAAAGCGGCGGATGCCGTCTTCCACCGGCGTCGCCGGCCGGTAGCCGACATCGCGCTCCAACTCACTGACGTCGGCCCAGGTGTCCGGCACATCACCCGGCTGCATCGGCAGCAGCCGTCGCTCGGCCTTGCGGCCCAGACAGTCCTCGAGCGCCGCGATGTAGCGTTCCAGGTCGATCGGCTGGCTGTTGCCGATGTTGTACAGCCGATAGGGCGCGGCGCTGGTGGCCGGGTCCGGCTGTTCCGGATCCCAGGCCGGGTCCGGCACTGCAATTCTGTCCAGCGCGCGCACGACGCCCTCGCTGATATCGTCGATGTAGGTGAAGTCGCGGCGATGTCGCCCGTAGTTGTAGACGTCGATCGGTTCACCGGCCAGGATCCTGCGGGTGAAACTGAACAGCGCCATGTCCGGCCGACCCCAGGGGCCATAGACGGTAAAAAAGCGCAAGCCCGTTACCGGCAATTGATACAGATGGGCATAGGTATGCGCCATCAGCTCGTTCGCCTTCTTCGTCGCCGCGTACAGGGACAGCGGATGGTCCACGGAATGGTGCACGGAAAACGGCATCCGCCGGTTGGCGCCATAGACCGAACTGGTCGACGCATAGACCAAGTGCTCGACTCCGGTGTGCCGGCAGCCTTCCAGCACCTGCAGTGTGCCGTCGACGTTGCTGTCGACGTAGGCCTGCGGGTTCTCGATCGAATAGCGAACGCCGGCTTGGGCCGCGAGATGCACGACCCGGTCAAAACGCCTGCTGGCGAACAACTCGCGCATGCCGGCCCGGTCCGTCAGATCCAGGCGCAGGAACTCGAAGTTCGCCTGCGCCTGCAGTTGCGCGAGGCGGGCTTCCTTGAGGCGCACGTCATAGTAGTCGTTCAGGTTGTCCAGGCCAACGACTTCGTCGCCGCGCTCGGCGAGCCGGCCCGCGACGTGGTAGCCGATGAACCCGGCGGCACCCGTCACCAGCACACGCATGCTCACCCCCCCGTCGCTGGCCCTACAGCCGCCCGTCCACCTGGGCCGCCGGCAGTATCGACTTGATGTCGTACAGGACGTGCGGGTCGGCGCCGAGGCGCCGCAGATCATCGACGGCGAGCGACCGGAACTGGCGATGCGCAACGGCCAGCACGATCGCTGCGTAGGCCCGGCCCTGCGGACATTCCTTGTAGACGTCCAGGCCGTACTCGGCCCGCACCTCGTCCGGATCCGCCCAGGGATCGTACACGTCCACCGTCGCGCCGAAACTCTGCAACTCCCGGATCACGTCCACGACCTTGGTATTGCGCACATCCGGACAGTTTTCCTTGAACGTGATGCCGAGCACCAGCACACGGGACTCCGGCAGGCGAATGCCCCGCTTGACCATCAGCTTGACGACCTCCGAGGCGACATACAAGCCCATGTTGTCGTTGATGCGCCGCCCCGCCAGGATCATCGCTGGGTGGTAGCCGATCTCCTGCGACTTGTGCGTGAGGTAGTAGGGGTCGACGCCGATGCAATGCCCGCCGACCAGGCCGGGCCGGAACGGCAGGAAATTCCATTTTGTGCCCGCCGCCTCCAGCACGTCGAGCGTATCCAGTCCGAGCCTATTGAAGATCATCGCCAGCTCGTTGACCAGCGCAATGTTCACGTCCCGCTGCGTATTCTCGATGACCTTCGCGGCCTCGGCGACCCGGATGCTCGGCGCCCGATAGGTGCCGGCCCGGATCACTCGGGCATAGAGCGCGTCGATGAAGTCCGCCGCCTCCGGAGTGGAGCCGGCGGTCACTTTCAGGATGTCCGAGACCCGGTGTTGCCTGTCCCCGGGATTGATGCGCTCCGGGCTATAGCCAAGATAGAAATCCTCGTTGCGCTTCAGGCCTGAGACCGCTTCCAGGATCGGCGCGCAGTCCTCCTCTGTCGCGCCTGGATAGACGGTCGACTCGTAGATGACCACGTCGCCCGGCGCGAGCACCGCGCCGACCGACTCGCTGGCGCTGCGCAATGCGCCGAGATCGGGGCGCTTGGCCCGGTCGATCGGCGTCGGCACGGTGACGATGTAGACATTGCAGTCCCGCAAGGCTTCCAGTCGCGACTCGAAACGCAGCAGGGTCGCGGCGGCGAGTTCCGCGTCGCTGACCTCCAGCGTGCTGTCCCTGCCCTGCCGCAGCTCATCGATGCGGCGTTCGTTTATGTCAAAGCCGCAGGTCGGGAAATGCTCGCCGAATGCCGCTGCCAGCGGCAAGCCGACATAACCGAGGCCGATGACCGCGACCCTGGCCTGATCGAGAGTTGGCAGATTGCTCATGCCCTGTCCGTCGTTGATCTCGTTCTTCTCCCGGCGGTTCGCGCCGGCCCCTGCCGCTGGGAATCCGGCAGCCGGGAGATCATGCGCCAGACCGGCCGCCAACGCTGCCGTCCAGGTCACATTACAGCAGGTAGACAACGCTCAGGATGGCCGTGACGCTCATTGTCACCGTGTACGGCAGGGCCAGGATCACCATGCGCCCGTAGGATAGGCGGATCAGCGGCGCCAGCGCGGAAGTCAGCAGGAACAGGAAGGCGGCCTGCCCATTGGGTGTGGCGACGCTCGGAATATTGGTCCCGGTGTTGATCGCCACCGACAGCAGGTCGAACTCGGGACGGCTGATCGTGCCCTCGGCGAGCGCCTTGGCGATCTCACTGACATAGACCGTCGCGACGAATACATTGTCACTGATCATCGACAGCAGGCCGTTGGCGATGAACATCATCAGCGTTCGGGTCTCGCCCTGCAGCCCGAGCACGTAGTGCGTGACCGGGTTGAACAGGCCCTGGTCCTGAATCACGGCCACGATGCCGAAGAACACGACCAGCAGGGCCGTGAACGGCAATGCCTCCTCGAACGCATGACCGATGCGCTTCTCTTCGACGACCCCGGTCAGGGAGGTGGCCAGGACGATGATCATCAGGCCGATGATGCCGACCTCGGCCAGGTGGTTGCCCAGCGCGATCACCAGCACCAGCGCGGCGAACGCCTGCGCAATCAGCACCGCCCGGTCGCGCGGCGTGCGGCGTTCGCTTTCGTGCCGCTCGAAGTCTTCGAGCACCTGGCGCACGCCGGGGCGCAACTCGGCCCCGTAACCGAACCACTTCAGTTTCTCGAGCAGCACGCAGGTCAGCAGGCCAACCACCAGCACCGGCATCGATACCGGGGTCATGCGGTAGAAGAATTCCATGAACTCCCAGCCCGCCTCCTTCGCGATCAGCAGGTTCTGCGGTTCGCCGACCAGCGTCGTGACGCCGCCCAAGGCGGTGCCGACGGCGGCATGCATCATCAGATTGCGCAAGAAGGCGCGGAAAGTGTCCAGATCCTCGCGATACAGGGTCTCGACGCTATCGTCGTCCGAGGCATCGTGGCCGCTGTCATAGCCCTTGCCCGAGGCCACTTTGTGGTACACGGCGTAGAAGCCCTCGGCGACCGTGATCACGACGGCGGTCACGGTCAGCGCATCGAGGAAAGCCGACAAGACCGCCGATACGCCGCAGAAGAGGAGCGACAGCAGGGTCTTCGAGCGCACGCCGAGCAGCAGCTTGGTGAAGGTGAACAGGAGCATTTCTTTCAGGAAGAAGATGCCTGCAACCATGAACATCAGCAGCATGATCACGGGCAGGTTGTGCTCCGCCTCGTGATAGACGGCATCCGGCGTCGTCATGCCGATCAGTACCGCCTGAATCGCCAGCAGGCCGCCTGGCTGCAGGGGATAACAGCGCAGCGCCATGGCCAGCGTGAAGATGAACTCGCCGACCAGGACCCAGCCCGCGACGAAGGATCCCGCCGCGAACAGCAGGATCGGATTCAGGACGAGGAAACCGATGATGGTCCACTTGTACCAGTCGGGCGCCTGCCCCAGGAAGTTATCCGCGAATGCGCGCCACAAGCTGTTGTTCATTGACTTCGGCCAACCTTGCCCAGCGGCGGAGTGTATTACGGTCCGGCCACCACGGCCATCGGTGCCTCAGGATTCCAGCCGTCGCCAGACGGCACCGCTCTCACAGCTCGCGTCCAGCAGTGCCAGATATTCCTCGTGGGCCGCCAGTTCCTCCGCCGTGGCCCGCCGCAGCGCGAGGTCTCGCGGCGCTGTACGGCTCCGGGTCGCGGTCGACCGCGCCTGAGCGGCGCCTGGCTCGTCCAGCGTCAGCGCCACCTGACCACCGGTCATCGCGAGGTAGACATCGGCGAGCAGTTGCGCATCCAGCAGCGCACCGTGCTGCTCGCGCCCGGAATTGTCGACCTGGTAGCGCTTGCACAGGGCATCCAGGCTGTTGCGCTGGCCGGGATGCAACTGCCGGGCCAGCAACAGCGTATCGATCACCTTGCAGCAGTCGGTGATCTGCATGCGGCCGCCGGCGAGCCGGATTTCGTTGTTCAGGAAGCCGATATCGAACTCGGCGTTGTGGATGACCAGCTCGGCGCCGCCGAGGAAGTCGATCAGCTCTTCCATGATCTCGGCGAATCGCGGCTTGCCGGCGAGCATCTGCCTGGAAATGCCGTGGATTTCCTCGGCCGCCTCGTCAATCTCCCGTTCCGGGTTCAGATAGACGTGATAGTAGCGGTCCGTGCGGCGGCGATTGATGATCTCCACGCAGCCGATCTCGATCACCCGGTGGCCCTGCTCGACCTCCAGGCCGGTGGTTTCCGTATCCAGTACTACCTGTCGCATGCCGTTTTCCCTGCCGCGGCCAGCATCTCGTCGATACCGAGATTCGCCAGCCCATCGGCGCGCTCGTTCTGCGGATGGCCCGAGTGGCCGCGCACCCAGTGCCACTCCACGCGATGTGCCTGTGCCAGCGCGTCCAGGCGCTGCCACAGGTCGACGTTCTTCACCGGCTTGCGGCTGCTGGTGCGCCAGCCGCGGCGTTTCCAGGCCGGCAGCCATTCACTGATACCGCGGCGCAGGTAGTCCGAGTCGGTATACAGCTGCACGCGGCAGGGTTCGCGCAATGCTTCCAGGGCCCGGATCGCGGCGAGCAGTTCCATGCGATTGTTCGTCGTCGCCGGCTCGCCGCCGTGCAACTCGCGTTCCTTGCCGTTGTAGATCAGCAGCGCACCCCAGCCGCCCGGTCCCGGGTTGCCGCGGCAGGCGCCGTCCGTGTAGATCTCGACGGACTTCACGCTGCGTTCCGGCTGGTCGGGTTCACGAGCCCGCCCACGAGACGCGGCCGCCGGCGCCAGCCGGGGCGTGCCAGCGTGAGCGGATAGATCTCCTTGCGGGCCACCAGCAGGTAGCAGGCGGCGAACAGCGGCCGCCGTAGGTGGCGGCGCCCCGCACGCCGCAGGCGCCGGGCCAGCCGGTTCATGCGCCGTTCCGCCGGCTCTTCGGCGACCCGTCCGGCGCTGACCTGCAGCGGCAGATGATAATGATAATAGTCGCGCCGCTGCACGCCGAAGTTCAGCAGGCTCAACCAGTCACCGAGCCGCCGTTCGGAGATGAAGTGCCGCGCGCCCGGCGGATAACGGCGCCGCGACAGGAAATGGCGCAGGCCCCAGGGACCGAAGGGATTGAAACCGAGGATGACGAGGTGACCGTCGGGACGCAACACGCGGCTGGCCTCGCGCAGCAGGGCCCGCGGATCTTCGGCGGCATCCAGCGCATGCACCAGCAGCACGGCGTCGACGGAATCGGATGCGACGGCGAGCTCGTCGAGGCGGCTGACGGCCGCGACCTCCGGTCCCGGCCATTCCGCCAGCAGGGCCGCCCGGCGAGTACGGGCCAGGCGGAAGAAGTCCGCCCCGCCCCAGTCACCGATCTGCAGCAGCAACTCGCCGAAGATGCTGTCGAGCGCATCGCGCAGCTCACGGCGTTCGGCAGCCAGCAGGCGGCGGCCCTGCCGGCTGCGCAGCCATGCCCTGCCCGCGTCGCGGGTCAGCTCCGGTCTCTGCTGCATCCTGCACCCCGATTACCAGCGGCCTATTCTACCTGAGCACCAACACCTTTGGCGGCCGGCTTGCGTCCTCGCCACCGGCGTCGATTACAATGGGCGCCGCCAGCAGCGAGGGTCATTACATGGGGTTTCTTGCCGGAAAACGCGCCTTCATCGTCGGCATCGCGAGCAACCGCTCGATCGCCTGGGGCATCGCCCGCGCCATGGCGCGCGAAGGCGCCGAACTGGCCTTCAGCTACCAGGGAGAGAAGCTGCGCGATCGCGTGGAAGCCATGGGCGACGAGCTCGATGCCCGGGTCTGCGTGCCGATGGACGTATCCAGCGACGAGGAGATCACCGCTGCCTTCGCCACGCTGCGCGACTGCTGGGATGAGCTGGACATCATCGTGCATTCGGTGGGTTATGCGCCGCGTGATCAGCTGAACGGGCGTTACCTGGACTGCGTGAACCGCGAAGGCTTTCGCATCGCGCATGACATCAGCAGTTACAGCTTTGCGGCACTGGCCAAGGCCGGCCGGGGCATGCTGCGCCGGGACGGCGCCCTGCTGACGCTCACCTACCTCGGGGCGATCCGGGCGATTCCGAATTACAATGTCATGGGGCCCGCCAAGGCCAGCCTGGAGGCCAATGTGCGCTTCATGGCGGCCGACCTGGGCCTGGACGGCATCCGGGTCAACGCGATCTCCGCCGGTCCCATCAAGACGCTGGCGGCCGCCGGTATCGGCAACATCCGCGAAATGCTCAGGATCGGCGCCGAAGGCGCTGCGCTGAAACGCAATGTCAGCATCGACGAAGTCGGCAATGCAGCGGCCTTCCTATGCTCGGATCTCGCCTCGGGCATCACCGGCGAAGTGATCTACGTCGATGCCGGTTTCCGGGCGCTGGGCATGGGTTTCCCGCAGCCCGAGACCTCAGCCGGCTGAACGCAGCACGCGCTCCTCGCCTTCCAGACGCGCCACGATCACGGCGCAGCAGGCGTCGCCGAACACGTTGACCGCCGTCCGGGCCATGTCGAGCAGGCGATCGAATACGAACAGCACGCCCAATGCCTCGACCGGCAGCCCGACAGCCGCAAGAATGATCGCGATGGCCACCAGCGAGGCCGACGGGATCCCGGCGACGCCGATCGACGTCACCAGTGCGATCAGTACGACCGTGAACTGCATGCCGATGTCCAGCTGCAGCCCGTAGGCCTGGGCGAGGAACAGGGCCGCCGTGCACTCGTAGAGCGCCGTGCCGTTCATGTTGACGGTGGCACCGAGCGGCAACACAAAACTGCTGACCCGGTTCGAAACACCGGCCCGGCGCTCCACGCAGTCGATCGTGACCGGCAGGGTGGCCGAGGACGACGCCGTTGAGAACGCCGTCAGCATGGCCGGCGCGCAGGCCCGGAACATCGCCAGCGGCGGCACCCGCGCGACCGCACGCAGCAGCACTGGCAGAACGACGAGCGCGTGCAGCAGCAGGGCGGCGATCACGACCAGGCTGAAGCTGATCAGCGGCCGGGCGGCATCGAAGCCGGTCTTGCTGACGGTCTCCGCCACCAGGCCGAAGACACCGATCGGCGCGAACCTCATCACCCACTCGGTGATCCGCATCATGACCTGGAAGACGCCGGTCCAGAAGCGAAACAGGGGTTCGGCCAGCCCGTGCTCCAGCCGGGTCATGAAGAAACCGAACAACAGGCAGAAAAAGATGATGCCGAGCATCTCGCCGCGCGCGGCCGCATCGACGATGTTGGGCGGCACCATGCGCAGAAAGATCTCGACGACGTCACCGGCGCCGCGCTCGGCGACGCGGCTGCCGATGTCGCCACTGTCCGCGTCCAGGGCCAGCAACTCGCGCGCCGGCTGGCCGGCGACGATGCCCGGCTGCAGCAGGTTGACCAGCGCCAGGCCGACGAGAATCGCGGCCAGTGTCGTCAGGGCATAGAACAGCAGCGTCTTGCCACCGAGCCTGCCGAGATTGCCGCCGGAGCCGATCCCGGCCACGCCGACGATGATCGACGAGGCGATCAGCGGCACGATCAGCATCTTCAGCGCGTTGATGAACAACGTGCCGATGAAGTCGTAGGCCGCCACCAGTTGGAGCGAGCCGATCGAGGCCTGCTCCCCGCCGAGCCATCCGGCGGCGACCGCCAGCAGGATGGCGATGAGGATCTGCCAGTGCAGGGCGAGCCTGGTCATGCCCGGCCTAGAGGCTGTCCGAATCCTCGAAAATGTTCGGCGAGATCACGACTTCGGCCGCCCGCCGCAAATCCTGCACCAGTGCGACGAGCGACGCATTGCCCATTTGTTGCGCCAGTTGCGCCTTGCGCTGGTCGCGTTGGGCGCGCGGCAGGGCTTCGGGCCGGCCCGGCTGCACCGCGCTCAGCAGGAAGATCGCGAAACCGCCGTCGCTGGTCGGCAGTCCGTCGATATAGGCCGCACCCTCCGCGGGCGCCGGCGCGCGGAAGACGGCGCCGAGCAGCTCCGGCGGCAACTGGGCATCGCGGCCATAGAATTCGCCGCCTTTGAGTTCCAGCCCGCTGGCCGCCGCGACATCGGCGGCGGCTTCGCCCGAGCGCAGCCGCCCGAGTATCTGCTGGCCGCGCTCCTGCGCCAGTTTCGCCGCCTTGGTCAGGCGCAGCTCCTGCTCGATCTCGCCGCGAACCTCGTCCAGTGGCCGGGCCTGCGGCAAGCGGTGCTCGGCGACGCGCAGCACCACGGCGTGGTCCTTGTCGGGCTGCAGCAGCGGGCTGTTCTCGCCATCCTCCAGCAGCGCTGGGGAAAACACCGTGTCGATCAGGGTCTGGTCGTACCCGAAGGGCCCGGCGCCGGCACGGGTGAAATTCTCGACCGTCTTCAGTTCGAGGCCGAGCTGCTCGGCGACCGGGGCCAGACTGCCCGGATTCTCGAGCGCCAGGTCATCCATGCGTTCGGCGAGCTCGTAGAAACGATCCTCTGCCAGTTGCCGGCGCAGTTCCGCCGTCAGGCTGTCGCGAACGACGTCGAATGGCTGCCGTTCTCCCGGCTTGATCTCCAACAGCTGAATGATGTGGTAGCCGAACTCACTGCGCACCGGCTTGGAGATTTCGCCTTCCTTGAGCGCGAACAGCGCATCCTCGAAAGCCTTGACGAAGGTGCCCTTGCCGGCCCAGCCAAGATCGCCGCCCGACTCCGCCGAGCCCGGATCATCGGAATTGGCTTTCGCGAGTTCGGCGAAATCCGCGCCCGCCTGCAACTGCTCGTACAGCTCCTGCGCTCTGGCCGCGGCCTCGGCGTCGTTATCGGCATCGTCGACCGCGATCAGTATGTGTCGCGCATGCCGTTGTTCCTCGGTGGAAAAACGCTCGGCATTGGCCTCGTAGTAGTCGCGAACCATCGCGTCATCGACCGAAACCTCTCCGGCGACATCGTCGAGTCGCAGCTCGACATACTCGAGCGCCACGCTCTCTTCCGTCAAAAACCGATCGGCATTCTGTTCGTAGAAGGCCTTGATCTCGTCGTCCGCGACAGTGACGCTGTCGAGAAACCGCGCGGGTTCGAGTTGCAGCCACGAAAACTGCCGCTGCTCCTGTTCGAGCTGAATGAAACGGCGATACTCGGTCGGGGTGTAAAAGGCGCTGCCGACGATACCGTTCTGCAGTTGCGCGATCGCCATCTGACGGCGCTGCTCCGCCTCGAAAACCTCGGGCGTCAGCCCCTGGCTGGCCAGCGTGGCGATATAGCTCTCGCGGGAAAAGGCGCCACCAACCTGAAACGCCGGCACCGTGCTGATGAACTGGGCGAGTTGCTGGTCGCTGATCCGATAGCCCCGCTCGTAGGCGTATTGCGCAAGCACGCGGTTCTGGATCATGCCCTCGAGCACGTTCTGCTTGAGCTGGCGCTCGAGGGCCGGCGAGAACTCACCGCGCAGCAGTTCCTGCTGTCGCTGCAACTGGTTCTGATAGACCTGGCGGAACTCCAGCAGCGAGATGTCTTCGCCATTCACCCTGGCGGCGAAATTCACACCGGTCGCATCGGTGCTCATGTTGCCGAAGGAAACCACCAGCGCGAGGCCGATCACCAGGATCACCGCGGCGGCCACCCAGCCAGTCAGCCGTTCCCTGATCGTCTGCAGCATCTGCCTCTCCCGGATGCGGTGACGGATTCGCCCGCCAGCCGCAAGGCCGCGATTGTACACGAGGGCCGAAGCCGGTCCCGCCAAAAAAAACGCCATGCCGGGGCATGGCGTCGTGAATAATGGCGGAGTGGACGGGACTCGAACCCGCGACCCCCGGCGTGACAGGCCGGTATTCTAACCAGCTGAACTACCACTCCGCTGGTCCTGGTGGGTGCTGAGGGGATCGAACCCACGACCTTCGCCTTGTAAGGGCGACGCTCTCCCAGCTGAGCTAAGCACCCGTGCGGAACCTGCATACCAAGCGACTAGACCGCAATCCCGAACGCAGCAGGCCCGGAAGTTGCGGTCTATGGTCCCGCCTGGGGCGGATCCTTGCCCGCCCGAAAAGGCGCGCTAGTTTACGGCATCCTTCAGGCCTTTGCCAGCCTTGAAGCCCGGCACCTTGCTGGCCTTGATCTGGATGGTTTCGCCGGTCCGCGGGTTGCGGCCGGTCCGCGCCGCGCGCTTTTTCACCGAAAACGTGCCGAAGCCGACCAGGGAAACCTGATCACCTTTTTTCAGCGCCTTCGTAATGGCCTTGATGGTCTCGTCGATCGCGCGCGTCGCTTCGGCCTTCGTCAGTTCGGCCTTGTCCGCGACAACTTCAATCAGATCACCCTTGTTCATCAATTCACCTTTTAGTGAGTATGGATACGTGACTCCCGCGACGGACAGCTGACCTTTTCGCAGCCTGCCACCGCCCCCGCACAGTCGGCCTTCATCGCAACCACCAGGGCCGCCGAATCCACGGCTGGAATCCGGCAAGCTCGAAAAACACCTGGTTTGGTCAACCCCGAAAACGCGACGTGGGCTAGCTTATACCAAGCGCCAAAAAGCGCTGTCAATAAACAAACGCCGAGCGTGTCAGTGCGCGTGCACGCCTTTACCGGCGGCTTCGGGTTCGCGCTTGGCCTTCTCTCCGGCCGGAGTCTCCGCCTCGTCCGCCGGCACCGGCATGTGCTGCAAGGACAGCTCCAGGACCTCGTCTATCCACCGCACCGGAACAATATTCAGCTTGTCCTTGATGTTTTTGGGGATTTCGGCCAAGTCCTTTTCATTCTCGGCGGGAATCAGGGCCGTGTTGATGCCGCCGCGGTGCGCGGCCAGCAGCTTTTCCTTCAGGCCACCGATCGGCAGAACCTCGCCGCGCAGCGTGATTTCTCCCGTCATTGCCACATCCGCGCGAACGGGAATATTCGTCAGCGCCGAGACCAGCGCCGTGCACATCGCCACGCCCGCGCTCGGGCCGTCCTTCGGCGTCGCACCCTCGGGCACGTGCACGTGGATGTCGTAACGCTGGTGGAAATCCTCCGGGATGCCCAATACGCGGGCGCGGCTGCGCACGACCGTCATCGCGGCCTGGATGGACTCCTGCATGACCTCGCCGAGCTGGCCGGTGTTGATCAGCTTGCCCTTGCCCGGCACGACGGCCGCCTCGATCGTCAGCAGTTCGCCACCGACCTCCGTCCAGGCCAGCCCGGTCACCTGCCCGACCTGATCGTTCTCTTCGGCCAGGCCGTAACGATACCGCCGGACACCGAGGTACTTGGGCAGGCTCTTCGGCACCACGTGAATCTGCTTATCACGAGGTTTCAGCAACAGCGATTTCACGACCTTGCGGCAGATCTTGGCGATTTCGCGCTCCAGGTTTCGCACGCCGGCCTCGCGCGTGTAATAGCGAATGATGTCGCGAATCGCGGAATCCGAAATCACCAGCTCGCCTTCGCGCAGGCCGTTCGCTTCGAGCTGCTTCGGCACCAGGTAGTTCTTCGCGATGTTGAGCTTTTCGTCCTCGGTGTAGCCCGGGATCCGGATCACTTCCATGCGATCCAGCAGCGGCGCCGGGATGTTCATCGTGTTGGCCGTGCAGACGAACATCACATCCGACAGGTCGAAGTCGACCTCCAGATAGTGGTCGTTGAAGGCCGCGTTCTGCTCCGGGTCCAGCACCTCGAGCAGCGCTGCCGACGGATCGCCACGGAAGTCCATCGACATCTTGTCGACCTCGTCGAGCAAAAACAGCGGGTTGCGGACGCCCACCTTGGCCAGGTTCTGGATGATCTTGCCGGGCATGGAACCGATGTAGGTGCGCCGATGACCGCGGATTTCGGCCTCGTCCCGCACGCCGCCCAGCGACATGCGCACGAACTTGCGGTTGGTCGCCCGCGCGATGCTCTGGCCCAGCGAGGTCTTGCCGACGCCCGGCGGGCCGACGAGGCAGAGAATCGGACCCTTGAGCTTCTTGACGCGCTGCTGGACGGCCAGGTACTCGAGGATGCGCTCCTTGACCTTTTCCAGACCGTAGTGGTCTTCTTCCAGCACGCGCTCGGCGCGTTCCAGGTCATTGTTGATCTTGGTGCGCTTCTTCCATGGCGCGCGCAACAGCCAGTCGATGTAGTTCCGCACCACGGTCGCTTCGGCCGACATCGGCGACATCAATTTCAGCTTGTTCAGCTCCGAGATCGCCTTTTCGCGGGCTTCCTTCGGCATGCCCGCCTCCTCGATCTTCTGCTCGAGTTCGGCGATCTCGTTCGGCGCGTCGTCCATCTCGCCGAGCTCTTTCTGAATGGCCTTCATCTGCTCATTCAGGTAGTACTCGCGCTGGCTCTTTTCCATTTGCTGCTTGACGCGGCCGCGGATCCGCTTCTCGATCTGCAGCATGTCGATCTCGGCATCGATCAGGCCCATGACGTGCTCGAGCCGCGCGCGCACGTCCTCGATCTCCAGCACCTTCTGCTTCTCGTCCAGCTTCAGGGCCATGTGCGCGGCCACGGTATCCGCCAGCCGCCCCGGCTGGTCGATGCCGGACAGCGAGGTCAGGATCTCCGGCGGCACCTTCTTGTTCAGTTTGATGTAGTTTTCGAACTGCGTGATGATCGAGCGCTTCAGCACGTCGACCTCGCGGTCCTCGAACTCTCCGACTTCCGGCAACAGCTCGATATCGGCCGAGAAGTAGTCGCCGGTATGGACTGCGCGCAGCCGGGCCCGCGAGCCGCCCTCGACCAGCACCTTGACCGTGCCGTCCGGCAGCTTCAGCAACTGCAGGATCGTGGCCAGCGTCCCGACCGTGTAGATGTCTTCCACGCCCGGGTCGTCGACCTCCGCCTGCTTCTGAGCCACCAGCAGGATCTGCTTGCCGCTGTTCATCGCCTCGTCCAGGGCGAGAATGGACTTCTCCCGCCCGACGAACAGCGGTATCACCATGTGCGGGTACACCACGACATCGCGCAGCGGCAGGATCGGGACACCCTTGCGCACTTCAGGGGTCGTATCGGCCATGCTCTTCACACCTCAATCATCTGCAAACTGCGGTTCCGCCGTATGCCGCAAGGCAGCATCCGGCCGTCGCCATGCTTCCTGGTTTCGGGGAAACCGCCCGTCGAAGATGCGGGCGGCGCGGATGTATTTCAAGGGCGGTCCGACCCGGTCGGCAGCCGCTCCTCGTCCAGCTGCATCAGCGGTGTCGTGTCGTCCGACTCGAAGATGATATAGGGCTTCGTCTCGCCGGTGACGACGGATTCGTCGACCACCACCTTGCGGGCATTGGTCAGTCCCGGCAGGTCGTACATCGTATCCAGCAGCACGCCCTCGAGGATGGTCCGCAGGCCACGGGCACCGGTCTTGCGCTGCATCGCCCGCTGCGCGATCGCCCGCAGCGCATCGTCCCGGAACTCGAGTTCGGCGCCTTCCATCTCGAACAGCTTGCGATACTGCTTGGTCAGCGCGTTGCGCGGCTCGAGCAGGATCTGCACCAAGGCGTCTTCGTCCAGCTCGTCCAACGTGGCCACCACCGGCAGGCGACCGACGAACTCCGGAATCAACCCGTACTTGATCAGGTCCTCCGGCTCGACGTCACTGAGCAGTTCGCCGATGTTCGGCGCCTCCTCGCTGGTCTTGACGTCCGCCACGAAACCGATACCACCGCTTTCGGAGCGATTACGGATGATCCGGTCCAGGCCGGCGAAAGCGCCGCCGCAGATGAACAGAATGTTCGAGGTGTCGACCTGCAGGAACTCCTGCTGCGGGTGCTTACGGCCGCCCTGCGGCGGCACCGAGGCGATCGTGCCTTCGATCAGTTTCAGCAGCGCCTGCTGCACGCCTTCGCCAGACACGTCGCGCGTGATCGACGGATTATCAGACTTGCGCGAGATCTTGTCGATCTCATCGATATAGACGATACCGGTCTGGGCCTTCTCGACATCGTAGTCGCACTTCTGCAGCAGCTTCTGAATGATGTTCTCGACATCCTCGCCGACATAGCCGGCCTCGGTCAGCGTGGTCGCGTCGGCAATCGTGAAGGGCACGTTCAGCAGGCGCGCCAGCGTCTCTGCCAGCAAGGTCTTGCCACAGCCCGTCGGACCGATCAGCAGGATGTTGCTCTTGGCCAGCTCGATCTCGTTCTTGTCGTTGCTGCCGCGATTCTCGAGCCGCTTGTAATGGTTGTAGACCGCGACCGACAGGACTTTCTTGGCTCGCTGCTGGCCGATGACGTATTCGTCCAGCACTGCCTTGATCTCGTGCGGCTTGGGCAGCTTGGTGCTGCCCTGCTCCGAACGTTCGTCCAGCTCCTCGCGAATGATGTCGTTGCAGAGCTCGACACACTCGTCGCAGATGAACACGGACGGTCCGGCGATGAGCTTGCGCACCTCATGCTGGCTCTTGCCGCAGAACGAGCAGTAGAGCAGCTTGCCGTCTTCGCCCCGACCGCGCTTGTCATCCGCCATATCGACTCAAGTCCTTGATTGCCTTGGCTTCGTGATCGTGGAACCCACGCTCTCCTGCACATATAACACGCCTGCGGGCAGGCGTGCAAAGCCCATTTTCCAGAATTTGACGCACTGCGGATTCAAGCCGTTCCGTCGGCCGCCGGCGCGTCGCCGCGCCGCGCCAATACGCTGTCGATCAGGCCGTAGTCGACCGCCTGCTCGCCACTCATGAAGTTGTCCCGGTCGGTGTCCTTTTCGATGCGCTCGATCGGCTGACCGGTGTGTTCCGCCAGGATCCGGTTCAGCCGGTCGCGCGTCTGCAGCACTTCCTTGGCGTGAATGTCGATATCTGCCGCCTGACCCTGGAAGCCGGCGATTGGCTGGTGGATCATGATGCGCGAATGCGGCAAGCAGTGCCGCTTGCCCTTGCTGCCGCCCGCCAGCAAGACCGCGCCCATGCTGGCGGCCTGGCCGACACAGATCGTGCTGACATCGGGGCGAATGAACTGCATCGTATCGTAGATCGACAGGCCGGCGCTGACCGACCCGCCCGGCGAATTGATATACAGGTGCACGTCCTTGTCCGGGTTCTCCGATTCGAGGAACAGCAGCTGCGCGACCACGAGGTTGGCCATGTGGTCTTCGACCGGCCCGACAACGAATACCACCCGCTCTTTCAGCAGGCGGGAATAGATGTCATAGGCGCGTTCGCCGCGGGCGGTCTGCTCGACCACCATCGGCACGAGGTTCAGGGCCCTGGTTTCCATGTCCGGTTTCGATTCCATCGTCGTCAGCGTTCCATCAGCTCGTCGAAACTGCATTGTTCATCCGTGATCGTCGCCTTGTCCAGCAGGCGCTCGACGACCTGTTCCTCCAGGACGGCATTCTCGACCTGGGCCAGCAGCTGCGGGTTCTGGAAGTACATCCGCGCGATTTCCTCCGGCTGATCATAGGGTGCGCAGATCTCCTCCACCTTGGCCCGGACCCGGTCCCGGTCGACCTCGAGTTGCTCCTCGGCGACGACAGTCCCGACGAGGATCCCGAGCCGCACCCGCTTTTCCGCCGCATCGCGAAAACTCTCCAGGGCCGGCGCCTGGGCCGGATCCTGTATGCCCAGCTGCCGCATGGCGTCCTGCTGCAGGCTGGCCGCCTCCTGCCGGACCAGGCTCTCCGGCACCGGCACCGGATTGGCGGCCAGCAGGCCGTCCATGACCTGGCGCTTGAGCTCGGCGCTTTGCCTGGACTGGACCTCGCGCTCCATGTTCCGGCGGATATCGGCCCGCAGCTCGGCGAGCTCGCCGCTGTCGATGCCGAAGCCCTTGACGAAATCGGCGTCGAGTTCGGGCAGCCTCTGTTCGCCGACCTCGCGCACCCGCACCGTGAATTCGGCTTTGCGGCCGGCCAGGTCGGCCGCGTGGTAGTCCTTCGGGAACTTGAGCTTGAACGTCTTTTCGTCGCCGGCCGACAAGCCGCGCAGATTCTTTTCGAAATCCGGCAGCATCTGGCCCGCGCCGAGGCGAATCGGCACGTCCTCGCCCTGGCCGCCCTCCAGCGGCTCCCCGTCGATCCGGCCTTCGAAATCGACCCGCACCTGGTCACCGTCGGCCGCCTTGCGCTCGACCGGCTCGAAGCTCGCCCGCTGCTCGCGCAGCTTGTCCAGCATGGCATCGACATCGGCATCGGTCACCGCCGCCACCGGCCGCCTGACCGTGAGCTGGTCGAGCGGTGCCAGGCTGACCTCGGGATAGACCTCGATGGTGGCGACATAGGCCAGGTCCTGGCCTTCCTCGATGCGTTCCGGCTGGATCTGCGGCGCGCCGACCGGGCGCAGCTGCTCGCGGTTCACGGCCTCCGCGTAGCTCGATTGCAGCACGTCCTGGAGCACTTCCTGCCGCACCTGCTCGCCGTAGCGCTGGCGGATGACCTTCGGCGGCGCCTTGCCCGGGCGAAAGCCCTTGATCCGCGCGTTGCGACCCACCTTGCGCAGGCGCAGGCTGACTTCGTCCTCGATCCGCGCCGCTGGCACCTGCACCCGCAGGCGGCGCTCCAGCCCGTCGCTGCTCTCGACGGAAACCTGTAATTCACTCATGCAGAAACACTTCTCTCAAATGGCCGGGTGGGCGGGGCGGGCGTGGTGCGAAAGGAGAGATTCGAACTCTCACGGGTTACCCCACAGGAACCTAAATCCTGCGCGTCTACCAATTCCGCCACTTTCGCCTGCCGCCGGGGACCCGAAACGCACACGATATTATAGCCGGAGGCGCCGTCGCCGCCTTGCCAACCGTCGCCCCCGACCTATCGCGACAACCACTGGAAAATTAACAGAACTTTATTTGTAATTCAAATGGATGCGATCACTTCTTCAGGCAAGGTGGAATACGCGCGCTCGCCGACGCCAACTCCCCGGGCGACCGATGCCGGGCGGCCGGGGCCCGGCCGCGAATCGCTTGCATCGAGGAGATGGTGGGCCGTGAGGGAATCGAACCCCCAACCAATGGATTAAGAGTTGCTGTCGCAGTCGAGCGTTTACAGGAACTTGCGAAAATCTGGTGTTAGACGCCTGAAGTTGCAAGTCATTGATAATTCTTACCCCCACTTAGGGGTCTTAGACTGTCACAAATCCTTATTCCTAACTAAAGTCCAGGGAACCCTGCTTGACTTTTGGTTCGCAGATGACAAGCGGGTACATGCCGCCCACTTTCCCTGATAGTGGGATCAGCCCCAAATGTTTTTTGTTGCTTTTATCAAAGGTATGCATCTCATCGGCCTTGTAGAGGATTGCGGTTGCCAAGTGAATCGCATCGGGCGGTGTTAGCGTCTTCCTTCCAAACTCTTCTGAGTTGCGACTGTAGTGGTCCCGCAGTTCTCTTGCGAGTTTCGCTATTCTGACATCGACCGCAACACGTTGAATCCCTGGACGCTTCAACAGGTCTTCAAACATTTTGATCCCCCAAGGTTCTATTTTAGCTTCTGTTACTTCGGTAATAGTTATTGTTGATGTAATAATTACCGCTTGATTTTTTTCGAATAATTCAATTACTTCCCTTGTTCCTGATAAGTCGCGCAATGAACTCCCACTTTCGCCCTTTATCCAGTCTATGAAAACGCAGGAATCCCAATAATATCGGTTAGGCCCACTCATCTCGGAGCCTCCGGACAAATTCTTCGGAACTCAAGTCGCTGGTTGCTTCGGGAGCTATTCCTCGCAAATTTTCGAAACTTGGAAGCTCAGACTCCGGAGGATAAATCTCAATATCATCTACTATGATCTCATGCGGCCAATTAGCCATCGGCTGGAATTTCATTAGACCAAATACGCAGACATGTAGGCCAATCGCTTCCTTAGCCTTCGACAGCTCTTTGTCCCGAAACTTACAAACAACACTTGTTGGTCCTGCGTACGGATATATTCGAAAAGTATTGGCGCCTCCATGGATATTGATTTGCTCTAGTTTTCCTTCGAACTCTCCAAAACATTCATCTTCCGTTCTGGCTAGGTCACGCACTCTATCGGCAAATGATTCGTCAATATCGACGGTTTCTTTGCCGCTCTCGAACACTAGTCGCCTTATCCGCTTTCCGACTGGTTTGGCGAGGTCAACCAATGTCTTTACTAAATCAAAACCAAGATACTCTCGAACATTTGCCGACTGGACTTGCTTCAAAACACCGAGAGTGCGAGCTGTCACAGCCCGCGCATCGGACACCTTCCTAGAACCCGATGGTGACAATGCGAGCTCTGCAACAATAGGACTATTGTGCGATAAACGAGTCACACGTAACTCGTGTTGTGCTTTCCCCTCAGAGATCTGGGCGTCAACCTTGTTGACCAAGCGGTTGAGAGACTTGAGGGTCGCTAGGAAATCCGATAAGCGCAGATGACCTTCGAAAGCCTTATCGGCTTCAATCGTGACGGTTATTTTGTCGTCTGTCGCCATATAGCTGGGGTTACTTTCGCCAAAAGCTCTTTGGCGCTATTGCACTTTCGATCATTTCAGCGATCGAGTCCGTTGATGCCCCGCGGCGATTTTAAGCATGCATTATAGCGGACCTGAGCCGATACATGACTTGATTAGCCTCACAGGATCGCTACCCGAGAGCGTCGCGCTGCCCGCCGGAGATTGGGGCCGACGACCACTAAGCGAACATCCGCCTGAGAGTGAGGGTGCAACCACCCGCGAGACAAACGCACGCAGCGCTGGTTCAGTCGACCATTTTTTTCTTGGACAACCCCGGGTTTGCTTAGACACCTGACCGGCTGAAAGTGGTGGGCCGTGAGGGAATCGAACCCCCAACCAATGGATTAAGAGTCCACTGCTCTACCTGATTGAGCTAACGGCCCTTGTGCGAAATTGTCGGCTCCCGCAGGAGCTGGGGTGGATGATGGGACTCGAACCCACGACGACCGGAACCACAATCCGGGGCTCTACCAACTGAGCTACATCCACCATCGTTGTCGCCGCAACAGCGGCTGGCGCGCCCGGCAGGACTCGAACCTGCAACCGTCGGCTTAGCATACCACTACAGCTTTCGCTGCCGCCGGCTCGCCGGCGTTTGTGGCCTGGACTATCTCTTCACCGTCCCAGGTGCTGCACGTATAGTCTCTACGGATCCCCTTTGCCCGGGTTTCCACGGGGTTGCCATCAGCATCACCTGTTAAGGTTTCCCCGTTACAGTGCAGTCCACTCTGCCGGTTCGGCTTCCCGCCAGAGGCTCCTGTCTTCGAAGGCCGATGCTCTATCCGGTTGAGCTACGGGCGCCCGTTCCACCGCAGGCACCGAACGGCCTTCGCCGGCAGCGCCTGCCACCCGGCAGGAAATGGTCGGGGCAGACGGATTCGAACCGCCGACCCTCTGCTCCCAAAGCAGATGCGCTACCAGACTGCGCCATGCCCCGTAAACCGGTCCCTGCCGTAGCCCCGGCATTATACCGGCCCGGCCCGCGGGGCGATGGATGATAGGCAGCGCCGCCGGAGCCGTCAACGCAGGGCTGCGCAGACCCGGAACCCTCTGGTATGTTTCGCGCTCTACCCGCGACCGGCCGGTGCCGAGCCCATGGCAGCAGAAATCATCGATGGCAAGGCGATTGCCGCGGATGTCCGCGCCGAGCTGCGGGCCCGGATCGAAGCCCGGGTCGCGTCCGGCCAGCGACCGCCGGGGCTGGCCACGGTGCTGGTCGGGGAGGATCCGGCCTCGCGGATCTACGTCCGTAACAAGCGCCGCGCCTGCGACGAAGCCGGGATCCGGTCGCGCTCTTTCGATCTGCCCGAGACCACGGGCGAGGCCGAACTGCTGGCCCTGATCGACGAGTTGAACGCGGATGCCACGATCGACGGCATCCTCGTGCAACTGCCCTTGCCCGGGCAGATCAACGAGACCGCGGTGATCGAGCGGATCCTGCCGATCAAGGATGTCGACGGCTTCCACCCCTACACCGTCGGGCGACTGGCCCAGCGCATTCCGATGCTGCGGCCCTGCACCCCCTACGGGGTGATGATGCTGCTGGAACGCATCGGGGTCGACGCCAAGGGCCGCCATGCGGTGGTCGTCGGCGCCTCGAATCACGTCGGCCGGCCGCTGGCCCTGGAACTGCTGCTGGCGGGGGCGACCGTCACCGTCTGTCATCGCTTCACCCGGGATCTGCGCCGGCACGTCGGCGAGGCCGAGATCCTGGTCGTCGCCGTCGGCAAGCCGGCACTGATTCCCGGCGACTGGGTCAGTCCCGGCAGCGTGGTCATCGACGTCGGCATCAACCGCTTGCCGGACGGGCGGCTGACCGGGGATGTCGAGTTCCACGCGGCCCGGGAACGCGCCAGCTGGATCACCCCGGTGCCGGGCGGTGTCGGGCCGATGACCGTCGCGATGCTGTTGCAGAATACCCTGATGGCCGCCGAGCAGGGCCCGGCCTTACTGGACGCCCGCCCGCCGGCCGGCAAGGATTACTGAGGCAAACAGGAAGGAGGACACTGACCGTGCGATCCATGGCCATCACCCTGACTCTCCTGCTGCTCAGCGGCGGCGCGGCGCTGGCCGATCGCTACCCGCAGGTGCGGATCGAGACCACCGCCGGTGCCTTTACCGTCGAGCTGGACGCCGAGCGTGCGCCGAAGACCGTCGAGAACTTTCTCCAGTATGTCGAAGACGGCTTCTACGAGGGCACGATCTTCCATCGCGTCGTGCCGAACTTCGTGATCCAGGGCGGCGGCTATACCGTCGATCTGCAGGCCAAGCCGACGCGGGAACCGATCTGCAACGAGTCCGGTAACGGCCTGCAGAACCGCCGCCTGACGATCGCGATGGCCCGCACCAGTGACCCTCACTCGGCCGATGCCCAGTTCTACATCAACCTCGCCGACAATCTGGATCTGGATCCGAAGCCGACTCGCTGGGGTTACGCCGTGTTCGGCCAGGTCATCGACGGCAGCGACGTCGTCGATGCCATCGGTTTCCGCCCGACCAGCCCGCAAGGTCCGTTCCAGAATCTGCCGGCCGCGCCGGTGATCATCGAGCGCATGGTGGTGCTGGCGCCGGAAGGCGACTGATGTGTACCCGCTGTTCGTCTCGGATCTGCACCTGGACGACGGCCGGCCCGAGTTGACGGCAGCCTTCCTGGCCTTCCTGTCCGGTGAGGCGCGCGAGGCCGCGGAACTGTACATCCTCGGCGACCTCTTCGAACTCTGGCTCGGCGACGACGCCGCCAGCCCGTCGGCCCGGGAGGTCATGGCGGCATTGCGTGCGTTCACGGACGCTGGCCATCGCTGCCGTTTTCTGCATGGCAATCGCGATTTTCTGATCGGCGCGGAGTTCGCTCGGGTCACCGGCATCGAGCTGCTGCCGGGTCCGCAGATCGTCGACATCGGCGGCGAAGCCACGCTGCTGATGCATGGCGACGAACTGTGCACCGACGATGTCGGCTACCAGCGACTGCGGCGCATCCTGCGTCGGCCCGGCCTGCAGCGCAGCTTCCTCGCGCTGCCGCGGACGCTGCGCCAACGATTCGCCGACTGGCTGCGCCGGCGCAGCCGCCGGTCACAGCGCGCGAAGTCGCCCGAGATCATGGATGTGAATCAGGCGGCGGTGCGCCGGACGATGCAGCACTTCCGCGTCGCACAACTGATCCACGGCCACACGCACCGGCCGGGCATCCACGCGGTCGCACTGGACGGCCGACAGGGACGCCGTATCGTGCTGGGCGACTGGCATGCGCAGGGCAGCGTGCTGCGCTGGCGGGACGGCGAGCCGCGGCTGGAGACGCTGGGCTAGCTAGGCCTGAGCGGCGCTGCTGCTCTCGGCGACCGGTTGCCAGTCCAGCAACTCGTCCACGGATTGAAAACGGTCTGCCGGATCTTTGGCCATCATCCGGTCGATCGCCGGCTGATAACGCGCCAGATCGCCGGGCAGCCGCGGAATCGGCGCGCGGCGGTGACGCACGATCATCGCCATCGGTGTCGCGGCGTCGAAGGGTTTTCGGCCGGTCAGCATCTCGTAGAAAATGACGCCGAGCGCGTAGATGTCGCCGCGCTCGTCGACGCTGGCGCCATGCCCCTGCTCAGGACTCATGTAATATGGCGTGCCGAATATTTCGCCGGTGCCGGTGATCTCGGCGCACATCTTGGCCTGCCGCGCGAGACCGAAATCGATCAGCACCAGACTGCCGTCGTCCCGGAACATCACATTGGTCGGTTTCAGATCGCGATGCATGATGCCGACTGCGTGCAAGGCACCCAACGCAGCGGCGATCTGGCGCATGTAGCTGTAGGCACGCTCCGGGTTCATGCCGGCCGTGATGCGCCGCTTCAGACTGCCCTGGCCACAGTATTCCATTGCAATGTAGGCATGATCGTCAGCGACGCCGAGGTCGTAGATGCGCACGATGCTCGGATGGTCCAGTGCCGCGATCAGTTCGTACTCGCGCAGGAAACGATCGAAAGCGACCTCGCTGCCCGAGTCCGGCGTCTGCCGCAGCAGCTTCAGCACCACCGGCCGGCCGCTGCCCGCCTCCCGGGTCAGGTAGACCGGTGAAACATCGCTGACGGACAACTGCTCGACGATCTGGTAACCGCGCAGGCTCGGCAAGCCGGCCGCGGCCAGGTCCCGTTTCGGGCGGCCGGCATCGAGCACCTGCTCGATGAGTTCGACCAGCCGCTGATGATTCAGGCGCTGCTTCGACAGGTACTCGGCGGCGCCGGCCTGCATCGCCGCGACGATCTGCCGCTCCTCGCCGTCGCCGATCATGATCACGGGCGGAAACCGCGGCACGGCGCGGAACTGGCGCAGCCACTCCAGCGCATCGTCGCCACCGGCCGGGTGGCCCAGCAACACCAGGTCCTGCCCGGCGCCGGAGAAGGACGGCGGCAGGCGGCCCGAGCGCAGCGGATCGTACTCCGTGACCTCGGCATCGGGCCAGTGACTGGTGACATGGTGGCCCAGCAGGGCCCGGTAGTCCGGACTGTCGTCGATGACGAAGACCTTGAGCCGGCTGCCCATGGGCGAACGGGCCGTCACGCGGCGCCGGCTCGCGGCGTTTCGCTGACACCGCCGGATTCGTCGTCGTCGGGATCGTCGCTGTCGCCCTCCAGCCGGCGGCGCTCGCTCTCGCGCCGCTCCTTGGCCGCATCCGAGCGTCGCGCTTCGAGTTCGCGCAGATAGTCGGCGCTGACGTCGCCGGTCACATAGTGGCCCGAAAAAATCGACACGTCGAAACTGCGGATACCACCGTTGTCATAGCGGACCGCGGCGACCAGGTCCTCCAGATCCTGGTAGATCAGCCAGTCGGCGCCGATGAAGCGGCGGATCTGCTCGATGCTGCGGTTCGCAGCGACCAGCTCGCTGGCCGCGGGCATGTCGATGCCGTAGACGTTCGGGTAGCGCACCGGCGGCGCGGCGGAGGCGAAATAGACCTTGCGCGCTCCCGCCTCCCGCGCCATCTCGATGATCTGCTTCGAGGTCGTGCCCCGCACGATGGAATCGTCGACCAGCAATACGGCCTTGCCGCGAAACTCGAGGTCGATCGCGTTCAGCTTGCGCCGCACCGAGCGCCGGCGCATTTCCTGGCCCGGCATGATGAAGGTCCGGCCGATGTAGCGGTTCTTGACGAAGCCCTCCCGGTACTTGACCCGCAAGCGATGGGCGACCTCCAGCGCGCTGGTGCGGCTGGAATCGGGTATCGGAATGACGACGTCGATGTCGTGGTGCGGGCGCTCGCTCAGGATCCGGTTGGCCAGCGCCTCACCCATCCGCAACCGCGCCTTGTAGACCGAGATCCGGTCGATGATCGAATCCGGGCGGGCGAAGTAGACGTATTCGAAGATGCAGGGCGTGTAGTCCCGCGCCGGGCCGCACTGCTGCGTCAGCAGCGTGCCGTCCTGGCGAATGAACGCCGCTTCGCCGGGCGCCAGGTCGCGCAGCAACTCGAAGCCGAGCGTATCCAGGGCCACGCTCTCCGAGGCCACCATGTGCTCGACGCCTTCGGCCGTCTCCCGGCGGCCGATGCAGATCGGCCGAATGCCGTAGGGATCGCGGAAGGCGACGATACCGTGACCGACGATCAGCGCGACCACGGCATAGCCGCCGCGGCAGCGGGCGTGCACGCCCTCGACGGCCGCGAACAGCGCGTCCGGATCCAGACCAATGCCGCGCTGTTTCTGCAGTTCGTCGGCAAAGACGTTCAGCAGCGCTTCGGTGTCCGAGCCGGTGTTCAGGTGCCGCCGGTCCTGCTCGGTGAGGATCTTCTTCAGTTCGTCGGCGTTGGTCAGATTGCCGTTGTGCGCGAGGCTGATGCCGTAGGGCGAGTTCACGTAGAAGGGTTGCGCCTCGGAAGAGCTGGACCAACCGGCCGTCGGGTAACGCACGTGGCCGATGCCGATTCGGCCGCGCAGGCGCATCATGTGCCGCTGGTGGAAGACATCGCGCACCAGGCCGTTGCTCTTGCGCGCGTACAGCGTGCCACCTTCCTCGGTGGCGATCCCGGCGGCGTCCTGGCCGCGGTGCTGCAGGACCGTCAGGGCATCGTAGATCGCCTGATTGACCGGCCGGTGACTGACGATTCCGACGATTCCGCACACTGGAAACTACTCCCGGAGACGCGCCTCGGCCCGGTCATTCGGTGCTGGCATCGCTGCCCAGTCGTTCCACACTCTCGGCCGCGACGACCTTGAGTTTGTCGGCCAGCGGCGCCGCATACGGTATCAGTTTGGACTCCTGCCACCAAGGAGACCGCTCGAAACCTGCGAACTGCAGCAGGATGACCAGCAGCGCGGCCAGCACCGCGCCACGCGCCACGCCGAAGAGCCCGCCGAGCAGCCGGTCCGTGCCGGTCAGCCCGCTGCGGTCGAGCAGGTAGGAGATCAGCCAGGTCAGCAGGCCGGCGACGATCAGGATGCCGACGAGCAGAACGACACGCGCCGCCCAGACCTGCAGCACCGGATCGCCGATCCAGCCGGACAGCCGCGGTGCGATCAGCGGCGCAAAACTCCACGCGCCCCAGATCGCCAGCACCCAGGCCAGCAGCGCCAGCGCCTCGCGCACGAGGCCGCGGAACACGCCAACGACGCCAGACAGCACCAGCACCGCGAGCAGCAGGTAGTCGACCCAGATCACGCCGCCGCCTTCGTTCAATCCGCCGGCTGACGCACGACCTGACCACGGTAGCCGCTCGCAGCGAGCCGGCTCGCCAGCTTCGCCGCCGCCTCGCGCTGGCCCACCGGGCCGACGCGGACCCGGTGCAGGGTTCGTCCGCCGCTGTTCAGCGGCTCGAGGTAGCTGCTGAAGCCCTTCTCCTGCAGCTCCTTGGCCAGCCGGGTCGCGTTCTCGCGCCGGGCGAAACTGCCGAGCTGCACGGCCCAGCCCGAGGCCCGGTGGCGGCTGGTCGACTGTGGGCGCGGTTGCGGGGCCGCAGGCGGGCTGGCCGCCGGTTTCGCCAGCGGCTCGGCCGCCCCGGCCGCGGGCTTGACCTCTTTGGCCGCCGCGGCAGCCGCAGCCAGCTGCTGCGCCGTCGGTTCCGGCGGGGCCGGTGCCGGCTCGGCGGTCACTCGCGGCGCCGGCATCGGCGGTCGGGTGGTCTCGGCGGCCGGCCGGATCGTCACGGTCCGCATGCCCGGGTCCGTGGCCGCTGCGCCGCTCGCCGTCACCGGCGCGGGCGATTCCGGCCCGTCGAGAATCGCCGGCACGACCAGCACCAGCGCAACGATCAGCACCGCCGCGCCGATCATGCGCTCAAGCAGTTGACGATCCATCGCACACCCCGCAGCAGACCGTCACGAGTATAGACCAAGCCATTCGAGCGCGGGACCGGCGAGCAGGAAGGAACCGCAGACCACGATGCGCGAACCGGCGTCGGCCTGCGCCGCAGCACGTTCACAGCCCTGCCGCGGCGAGCCGGCGATGGAGACGCTTGTCGCGCCCGCCTGCGACAGTCTCGCCTGCAGTTCGCTGGCCGGCCGGGCGCGCGTGCCGGTCAGCTCGCAGGCGATCCAGGCATCGACCTGCCCGAGCAGCGGCGCCAGGCAGGCGTCGATGTCCTTGTCCTCCAGCAAGGCGGCGACAGCGATGGTTCGCGGCGCCGGCGGCAAATCGGCGAGGCGGCGGGCCAGCAGCGCCATCGCCTGCGGATTGTGCGCGACGTCGACAATCCATTCGCGGCCTTCGCGGGCCACCCGCTGGAAACGGCCGGCCGGGCTGCCGGCACGCGCCGCCGCCTCCGCCGATGCGCGCGGCAGCTCCCGAGACAGCAGCGCCGAGCAGCCCGCCAGCGCCAGCGCCAGATCGTCGAACTGGGCCGCGTCTCCGGGCCAGGGCCTGGGCAGCCCGTCGATGCGCTGATCGCGATACCACCAGGCCCAACGATCGCCGACCGCTTGCCAGCCGAAGTCGCGGCCCGCGAGTTCGAGCCGCGCGCCGCGGGCACTGGCGGCCGCGAGGATCGCGGCCGGCGGGTCGGCACTACCGTAGAACGCAGGCCGCCCGGCGCGCATGATGCCGGCCTTCTCCGCTGCCACCTGTTCGCGGTTCGTCCCGAGCCAGCGCTCGTGATCCAGCGCCACCGTCGTGATCAGGCTCACGTCCGGGTCGAAGACATTGACCGCATCCAGCCGGCCACCGAGCCCGACCTCGAGCAGCCAGCCGTCGAGATCCTGCTCGGCGAACAGCCAGGCGGCGGCCAGGGTGCCGAACTCGAAGTAGGTCAGCGGCAGCTCGCCGCGGGCATCGTCGACGGCGGCGAAGGCCGCGAGCAAAGCCGCATCGCCGGCCGGCCGGCCGCCGATGCGGATACGCTCGTTGTAGCGCAACAGGTGAGGCGAAGAATAAGCGCCGCAGTGCCAGCCGGCCGCCGCCAGCGCGGCCTCGGCGAAGCGCAAGGTCGAGCCCTTGCCGTTGGTGCCGGCCACGGTCAGAATGCCGCCGCGCGGCCGCGGCAGGCCCAGCCGCCGCGCGACCTCGCTTACGCGCGCCAAACCCAGTTCGATATCGGCCGGGTGCAGCCCTTCCTGCCACCGCAGCCAGTCGGCGAGGGAACGCCTGGCCACCGGGTGTCCGCGCGGCAATGCCGGCCCGGGTCGCTCCGCCCTCAGGCGGCCGGCGCCGGCAGGCGCTGCAGTTTGGCGAGCAGTTCGGCGATCGCGTCGCGCAGTTCGCGCCGGTCGACGATCATGTCCAGCGCGCCATGCTCCAGCAGGAATTCGCTGCGCTGGAAGCCCTCCGGCAGTTTCTCGCGCACGGTCTGCTCGATCACGCGCGGCCCCGCAAAGCCGATCAGGGCATTCGGCTCGGCGATGTTGATGTCACCGAGCATCGCGAGGCTCGCCGAGACGCCGCCGGTGGTCGGGTCCGTCAACACGGAGACATAGGGCACGCGGGCCTCGGCCAGCGCCGCCAGTGCCGCACTGGTTTTGGCCATCTGCAGCAGCGAGTACAGGGCCTCTTGCATGCGGGCACCACCGCTGGCGGAAAAGCAGACCAGCGGCGCCCGCTGGGTCAGGCTATGGCTCGCGGCCCGCGCGAATTTCTCGCCGACGACCGAACCCATGGAGCCGCCCATGAAACCGAATTCGAAAGCAGCGGCAACCACCGGCATGCCCTTCAGCCGGCCGCTCATCGCCACCAGCGCGTCTTTCTCGCCGGTGGCCTTCTGCGCCTGGTTCAGGCGATCGCGGTAGCGCTTGCTGTCACGGAACTTCAGCGGATCGACGGGCGCGAGTCCCGGCGCGATCTCCTCGCGCGGCTCGGCGTCGAGAAAGATGTCCAGCCGCCGGCGCGCCGGGATGCGCATATGGTGATGGCATTTGGGACAGACCGACAGGTTCCGTTCCAGTTCGGCGCGATACAGCTGCGCCGCGCATTGCGGGCATTTCAGCCACAGGCCCTCGGGCACGGTGCGCGTGCGCCGCTCCGTCTGGATCCGCGAGGGCATGATCTTCTGGAACCAGTTCATGGCTGCAGCATAGCAAACAACGGTCGTTCAACGCGGCGCGGCGAACGGCGCCGGTGGGCCGCCTTCGGGCAGGCCGAACTCGGGCGGATAACGCACGGCCATCAGCGTCAGCCCGCAGGCCGGCGCGGTCATGCCGGACAGGCGGCGGTCCCGCTCGGCCAGCAGCCGGCGGACCCAGCCGGGGTCACGTTCGCCGCGGCCGACACGAACCAGCGTGCCGACGATGTTGCGAACCATGTGATGCAGGAAGGCATTGGCTTCGCAGTCGATGTGGATCACCGGCCCGTGGCGCTGGAGTTCGAGGCGGTACAGCGCGCGCACGGCCGTGCGCGACTGGCAGGCGGCGGCACGGAAGGCCGAGAAGTCGTGCTCGCCGAGCAGCTCGCTCGCCGCGGCCTGCATTGCGGCCAGATCCAGTGGCCGGTGCACCCACCAGGCCCGGTGTCGCTCCAGCGGCGAGCGCAGCGGCTGGTTCAAGACGCGATACCGGTACCAGCGACGGATCGCCGAATAGCGGGCGTGGAAATCGGCCGGGACTTCGCGGACCCACTGCGCGGCGATGTCATCCGGCAACAGGCTGTTCAGTCCGAGGATCCAGGCGCGGGCCTCGCGGCGGGCCGGACTGTCGAAATGCACGACCTGTCCGCGCGCGTGCACGCCGGTGTCGGTGCGCCCGGCCGCCACGCAAGCGACGGCATGATCGGCGACCTGTGACAGCGCCGCATCGACCCGATCCTGGATGCTCGGCGCATGCGGTTGGGTTTGCCAGCCGTTGTAGGCCGTGCCGTCGTATTCGAGGCCCAGCGCGATGCGCCGGGCCGGTGCGGAGCCGGACACGGGCATTCCGGTGCAGCGACCCGCTCAGCGGGGCAGCTGCTCTAGCATTTGCTGCGCCTCCTGCCGTTGCGCCTCGTCGCCCTCCTCGATGACCTCGTCGAGGATGCTGCGCGCCCCATCCGGGTCCCCCATGTCGATATAGGCGCGCGCCAAATCGAGCTTCGTGCCAACCTCGGTCATCGTCGGGCCGTCCGGACGCTCGGCAGGCCCGGCCAGCGTGCCGGTCGGCGAGTCGTCCGCCGGCGTTTCGGCGCCGATCTCGAGATCGACCCCGGTGCCCGGCGCCAGCAGTTCGGCGGTCGCATCGGTGTCCGGCAGGACCTCCGGGCGCGGCTGCTCGGCCGTGTCGTCGACGACGGCCCGCGGCTGTTCCACCGTGTCGCCGCCACTGTCGGCCACCCCGTCGCCGCTGTCCGCGGCGCCCTCGTCCAGCGCCCGCAGCGCGGCTTCGTCCGCGTCACCAGCGCCCAGCGACGGCAGTTCGCCGGTCGCATCGACGTCCACGCCCGCCTCGGCCTCCGGCTGGCCTTCGAGATCGAGGTCCAGTTTCTGCACCTCGGCGGTTGCGTCCAGGCCGCGCCGCATCTCGTCCAGCAGCGGACCGGCTTCTTCCGCGCCCGCCAGCAGAGTCGCGTCGGCGTCGCCGATCAGTTCGCCTTCGCCGTCTTCGGCGTCGAGATCGCTGGCCACGTCGGCGAAATCGTCCAGGTTCAGGCCGAGTTCGTCGAGATCCAGCGCTTCGGTGTCGTCACCGCCCGGTGCCGGTTCGGCAAACTCGCCCGCGGGCGTCTCGAGCGTCGGCGTCTCCATCGTGGGCTCGACCTGCGGCGATTCGATCGTCGGCGTCTCGACCGTCGGCGATTCCGGCCCCGGGGCCTCGATCGTCGGTGTCTCGACCGTCGGCGACTCGCCGGCCTCGAGCCCGGGCGCCTCGATGGTCGGCGTTTCCATCGTCGCCGACGCGCCCTCGTCCTGCAGCGTCGGCGACATGTCCGGCGCCTCGGCAGCCTCGTCGCCGAGTTCGAGGTCCAGGCCTGCGGCCGAGGCCTCCTGCTGCTCGCCGCCGAGGTCGAAATCGAGTCCGCTCTCGTCGTCGCCGAGCGCCAGATCGACAGCCGCTGCCTGGCCCTCGTCCAGCTCCAGGTCCATGACCTCGTCCCCGGCGACCTGCGCCGGGGCCGCGGCGAACAGTTCCTCGTCCGGGCACAGCTGCTTGCCCATGATCAGGACCTTGTTCCACTCCGCATCGTCCTCGCCGACGAGATCGTGGAAGGCCCTGGCCTCGCGCAGGAAGCCCCCGCGATTCTCCCAGACGAAGTAGACGTCGATCAGCTTGCGGCGCAGATCACGGCGTTCCGGCTCGGCCTGGATCGCCTCCTGCAACAGGTCGGCCGCCTGATCGTACAGCCCGTAGGCCATGTGGAACTCGGCCTCGGCGATCGGATCGGCCTGGTCGAGATTGACCGCGGCATCACTGCTCAGAGTCTTCTCCAGCGGCGCTTCCTGGTCGCCGCTGCGGTCCATCTCCAGCGTGCCGGTGCTGGCCTTGGCGACCTGATCGGTGTCGCTGGCCGCCGGCCCTTCTTCGACGACGAAGGTCTCGTCCGCCGCCTGGCGCGGCGGCGACAGGGCCTCGGTGTCGCCGCGGGACGGTGCCTCGACCGGCTCTTCCAGGAGTTCTTCCCAGTCGCCGGCCGGCTCGGTCGCCCGGCGGCGGGCCCTGGCGACGAACAGGGCGGCCAGCAACGCGACGACGATCCCGAGATAGAGCCAGATGCTGCCGAACAGCGCCCGGAGCAGGGACGGCTCCTCCGCCGGGGGCGTGCTGGTGACGACCGGCGGCATCGAACTGGCCTTCGGCTCGGGCGACGCTGCCGCCGCCTCCGGCTCGGCCGCCGATTCCGCGCCGGCTTCGCCGCCGCCGGGCTCGGTCGCGGCTGGCGGCTGGGCTTCCGTTACCGGCGGTTCGCCGGCCGGTGCTTCCGCAACCGGGGATTCACTACCCGCCTGCGCCTTCGCCCGCAGCGCGGCGAGCTGGTCCTGCAGTTCGCGCAACTCGTTCTCGCGCAGCTCGAGCAAGCGTTCCCGCTGGTCGAGTTGGGCCCTCAGCGCGTCGACCTCGGCGCGCAGGTCACCGGTTTCGCCGCCACCGCCGGCCGTCGGCGCCGGGCTGCCGGACCCGGCCTCGCCGGTCTCGCCGGCCGGCGGCACCAGCCGCAGCCGTGCCTCTTCCGCGCGCCGGCTGCCACTGCGCCAGCTCTCGTTCTGGCGCCTGACCTCAGCCAGCGCCTCGGCCCGGCCGATGCTGCGCATCTCGTCGGCGGACGGCAGCCTCAGGATCGCACCAGCCCGCAGGCGGTTGATATTGCCGCTGAAGGCCTCCGGGTTCGCCCGGTAAATGGCCAGCATCACCTGGTTCATGTCCAGCGAGGCATCCGGCCGGACACGCTCGGCGATGCGCCACAGCGTGTCGTTGCGCTGCACCGGGCCGTAGCGTTCTCCACCGAAGGCCGGTGCCGGCGGCGCCGCCTGCACCGGCCGGGCTGGCCGGGCTGGCCGGCGTTCCGCTGCCGGGGCCGCGGCGACCGGTGCCGGCGTCTCGAAGGCCGGGGGATCCAACAACACCGTGTATTCGCGCAGCAGCCGGCCCTGTGGCCACTTGATCTCCAGCAGCATCGTGACGAAGGGCTCGACGACCGGCTGGCTGGAACTCACCCGGATCCGGCTGCGACCGCGCTCGCTGACGATCCGGAACTCGAAGTCTCTGAGGAATGTCGGCAGCAGCAGGCCAAAACGCTCGTAGGCCTCGGCCGGCGCCAGCCGGACCTGCAGGCCGCTCAGTTCATCCGCCGACGCGGACGTGACCGGGATCTCGGCGAGAAAAGGCTGGTTCAGGGCCGACTTGAGATTGATATCGCCCAGCGCGAGGGCGAATGCGGACACAGGCAGGATCCCGGCAAGCGCCGAGACCGCGACGAACAAGAATCGCGGCATTACATTTCCCCGACCAAACGGTTCCCAAGCCGTCCGTGGCTGCGTTTCAGAAAGGCGCACAACAAGCTTCGCAACCCACCGGATTTACCGGCCAAATATAGCCTATCGGGGGGCTATAAGTAATCCCGGGCCAGCAGTTCTGCGATCTGGATGCTGTTCAGCGCCGCTCCCTTGCGAATGTTGTCGGCCACGACCCACAGGTCGATGCCCCGCGGGTGCGAAATATCCTCCCGGATCCGGCCGACGAATACCGGGTCCTGCCCGGCCGCGTCGGTGACCGCCGTCGGGTAACCGCCCAGGGTCTGCTCGTCGAGCACCTGCACGCCCGGCGCCGCGGCCAGCAGCTCGCGGACGCGGGCCGCGCTGATCCGGTCGCGGGTCTCGATGTGCACGGCTTCCGAATGCCCGTAGAACACCGGCACCCTCGCACAGGTCGGATTCACCTGGATCGACGGGTCGCCGAGGATCTTGCGGGTCTCCCAGACCATTTTCATCTCTTCGCGGGTATAGCCGTTGTCCTGGAATTGATCGATATGCGGTAAGGCATTGAAAGCGATCTGCTTTGCCGGCCCTTCCAGGTCCAGCGGCCGGCCGTTCAGCAGGCGCGCCGTCTGCTCCGCCAGGGCTTCGACGGCCCGCCGCCCGGCACCGGACACCGACTGGTAGGTCGCGACATTGATCCGCTCGATACCGACGGCGTCGTAGATCGGCTTCAGGGCCACGACCATCTGGATGGTCGAGCAGTTCGGGTTGGCGATGATGCGGCGCGCGGTGTAGCCGGCCAGCGCCTCCGGGTTCACCTCGGGCACGACCAGCGGGACATCCGGCTCGTTGCGGAACTGCGAGGTGTTGTCGATGACCACGCAGCCGGCCGCGGCCGCCCGCGGCGCGTGCTCGGCCGAGACGGCAGCGCCGGCCGAGAACAGCGCGATGTCGACGCCGTCGAAGTCGAAGTCCGCCAGATCCTGAACCGTGACCTCGCGGCCTCGAAAGCCCACCGCCTGGCCCGCGGAGCGGCTGCTGGCCAGCGCGAACAGGTCCCCGACCGGGAATTCGCGGCTGGCGAGGATCTCCAGCAGATGTTCACCGACCAGGCCGGTCGCGCCGACGACCGCCACCTTGT
>RFHQ01000086.1 GCA_003695765.1 Gammaproteobacteria bacterium | reverse complement strand
TGGCTGCCGCCGGTGCCACGACCGGGCAAGATCTTCTGCGTCGGCATGAACTACATCGCGCATATCCGCGAGATGGGCCGCGAATTGCCGCCTTACCCGGCGCTGTTCGCGCGCTTCCCGCACAGCTTCGTCGGTCACGGCCAGCCGGTGATCCGCCCGCGGGTCTCGCGGCATTTCGATTTCGAAGGCGAACTGGCCGTGGTGATCGGCCACCGGGCCCGGCACGTCGACCGTGCCCGGGCGCTGGAGGCCGTGGCCGGTTATACCTGCCTGATGGAGGGCACGCTGCGGGACTACCAGGAGCACACCAGCCAGTTCACGGCCGGCAAGAACTTCCAGTCCAGCGGTGCGATGGGGCCGTGGCTGGTAACGAGCGACGAATTGCCGGATCCGACCGTCATGCGCCTGGAAACGCGCGTGAACGGCGAGGTCATGCAGCGCGGCGAAATCTCGGATCTGTGCGCGGACATTCCGGCGATCATCGAATACCTGTCCGGCATCTGCGAACTGGAGCCCGGCGATGTCATCGCCACCGGCACACCGAGCGGCGTCGGCGCAGCGCGCAAGCCGCCGCGCTGGCTGGCGCCGGGCGACCAGGTCGAAGTCGAGATCAGCGGCATCGGTGTACTCGCCAACCCGGTGGCCGACGAGTCCGACTGAGCCGGACTCAGCCGAGGTAGCGGGCGAAGAAATCCAGCGTGCGCTCCAGTGCGAGCGCCGCGGCATCGGGATCGTAGTCCTCCCGCTCGTCGCAGTTGAAGCCGTGGCCGGCACCGGGATAGACGTAACATTCGCAGCCCGGCCGGGCCGCACGGATCTGCTCGACCAGTTCCGGCGGGATCAGCGGGTCAGCCTCGCCGAAGTGATACAGCACCGGGCAGCGCGGCTTCAGGTCCAGCCAGTCCACGTTGGCCCGGCCGTAGTATGAAACCGCGGCCGCGATATCGAGCCGGCAGGCGGCGAGGTCCGCCATCGCGCCGCCCCAGCAGTAGCCGACGGCACCGACCTTGCCGGCGGGCGCCGCGGCTTGCACGGCCGCATCCATGTCCAGGACGCATTGTTCGCGGTCCAGCGACAGCATGATGTCGCGACCACGCTCGACCTCGCCGTAATCGAGCACGATGCCGGGCGCGACGCGATCGAACATCGCCGGCGCGATCACGAAATAACCGCGCGCGGCGAAATCGTCGCTCACGCGGCGGATATGCTCCGTCAGGCCGAAGACTTCCTGGATTACGACCAGCCCGGCACGCGGCTCGCCGGCCGGTTCGGCCCGCCAGGCGTCCAGTTCATGACCGTCGGCGGCACGCAGCCGAATCAGCTCGCCCATTCCTGCTTCCCTCCCGGCAGCTCGCAAGGCCCTGCGCATCTTAGCGGCGCGCGTCGCGGCCTGCATCCGTGCGAGAATGCGCGCAGCTGCGGGACCCGGCCAGCCGTGTACGCCCAACTCCTGCCCATCATTGCCCCGGTCGCGATCTGTGCGCTGCTCGGTTATGGCTGGGCACGCAGCGGGCGGCCCTTCGACCGCGAGTTCGTGACGCGGGTGATCATGAATTTCGGCGCCCCCTGCCTGATCCTCGACGGCATCAGCGGCCTGGAAGCGAGCGCCGACCAGTTTCTCGTCAGCCTCGGCGCGGCCGTCGCCGTACTGGCGAGCTGCGCGATGGCCGGCGCCGCCGTGCTCGCAGTCAGCCGGCAGCCCTTGCGCAGCCACTTGCCACCGGTGGTCTTCGGCAATGTCGGCAACCTCGGCCTGCCGCTGTGCCTGTTCGCCTTCGGCCGCGAGGGGCTGGGCCTGGCCGTGGCCTTCTATCTCACCGGTTCGCTGTCGCAGTTCATACTCGGGCCCCTGTTCCAGGGCCGCGAACCGGCCTGGCGCACGCTGCTGACGACACCGATCATCTATGCCGCCGCGGCCGGCCTGCTGGTCGTCGGCCTGCAATTGCAGATGCCACTGTGGATGAAGAACACGGTCGGCCTGCTGGCCGGCGCCGCGATCCCGCTGATGCTGCTGGCGCTGGGGCACGCGGTCGGCAGCTTTCCGGTCGCCCGGCTGGCGGCCGCCTGGCGCATCGCCGCGCTGCGCTTGCTGCTCGGTTTCGGCACCGGCTGGCTGCTGGTGCAGCTGTTCGCGTTCGACGGTACATTGCGCGGGGTCGTGCTGATCGAGGCCTCGATGCCCGTGGCGGTGTTCAACTACCTGCTGGCGGCGCGCTACGACCGCCATCCAGAAGACGTCGCCGGCGCGATCGTCATTTCGACCCTGCTGGCCTTCCTGTTGCTGCCCGCGCTGCTGCTCTACGCGCTCGGCGGCGCGCATGCGGTCAACGGCCCATGAACGCGGCGCAGTCGGTCGAATGCGTGGTCGTCGGCGCCGGCGTGATCGGCCTTGCCGTGGCGCGAGCCCTGGCGATGGCCGGGCGCGAAGTGCTGGTACTGGAAGCGGAGGCGGCCATCGGCACGGCCACCAGCAGCCGCAACTCCGAGGTCATCCATGCCGGGATCTACTATCCGGACGGTTCGCTCAAGGCGCGCCTCTGCGTGCGGGGCAAAGAACTGCTGTATCGCTATTGCGCCGAACGCGGCATCGGCCACCGGCGTATCGGCAAGCTGATCGTCGCCTGCGAGGCCGACGAGATACCGGTGCTGGAGGGCTACCTGGCGCAGGCCCAGCGCAATGGCGTGACCGATCTGCGCTGGGTCGACGCGGCCGAACTGGCGGCGCTGGAGCCGGAG
>RFHQ01000085.1 GCA_003695765.1 Gammaproteobacteria bacterium | reverse complement strand
GTAGCTGTCGAACGGCGGCCCGCTGAGGCCCAGCGTATTCGCCCACTGCTGCATGCACGCGTGCAGTTCGTCGGTCGCCGCCACGACGGCGCCGCCCAAGGCATCGCTGTGCCCGTTCAGGTACTTGGTCGTACTATGGACGACCAGGTCCGCGGCGAATTCCAGCGGCCGCTGCAGGGCCGGCGACAGGAAGGTGTTGTCCACGGCGACCAGCGCGCCGGCCTCGTGGCCGAGCGCGGTCACCCGCGCCAGGTCGACGACCCGCAGCAGCGGGTTGGTCGGCGTTTCCACCCATAGCAGGCGGGGATTCTTCGCCAGCGCCGCCTGCAGCGCGCCGTCGTCCGTCTGGTCGACCAGCTCGACACGGAACAGCCCGCGCGCGGCGCAACGCCGCAGCAGCCGGTAGGTGCCGCCGTAGCAATCGACGGGGCCGATCAGCAGGTCGCCGGGATCCAGCAGCTGCAGCGCCAGGTGGATGGCCGCCATGCCGCTGCCGGTGACCGTGGCGCCGGCCCCGCCCTCGAGCGCGTTGATGGCGGCGGCGAGGTCGTCCCGGGTCGGATTGCCGGTGCGGGTGTAGTCGTAGGCCCGCGGTTCGCCGAAGCCGGCGAACGTGAAGCTGCTGCTCAGGTAGATCGGCGGCATCACGGCGCCGAAGCGCTCGTCGGCGTCGACGGCCGCACGGACCGCCCGGGTCTGCCGGGATGGCTTGTCAGTCACGCTCCGCCCTGCCCTTCGCCGTGGCGCCCATGCGCGGCGCAGTGTAGGGGCGGCCCGGAGAGGCGGTCAACCACGAACCGGGGCTTGCAATGACTGTTTTAATGTATTAACGTGCTAATACACTAAAACGACCGGGCCGATGAAAGACCATCGCGTATTGACCGAAACCGAGGAACTGGCCGCCGAGGACGAGTTGTACCGGGCGATCCTGACGCTGCGTAATGTGAGCGAGTGCCGGGCCTTCTTCCAGGATCTGTGCACGCCGGCCGAATTGCAGGCACTGAAGGATCGCTGGGCGGTCGTCGAGCGGCTGTCCGAGGGCCTGAGCTACCGGCAGGTGCACGACCGCACCGGGGTCAGCCTGACGACGATCAGCCGCGTGGCCCGCTACCTCAGCCGCGGTGCCGGCGGCTACCCGATCGCGTTGAATCGCTTGAAGAAGAGTTCTTAAATGATTGATAAAAAAGAACGCATAAAGATCGCGATCCAGAAGTCCGGGCGCCTGACCGAGCATTCGCTGGAGCTCCTGCGCCAGTGCGGCCTGAAATACACCAGGGGCCGCGACCAACTGATCGGCTTCGGCGAAAACATGCCGCTGGACATCCTGCTGGTCCGCGACGACGACATCCCCGGACTGGTTCGCGACGATGTCTGTGACCTCGGCATCGTCGGGCTGAACATCGTCGAGGAGTGCCGGCTCGGTTACGTGGCCGCGGGGCAGGCACAGCCGTTCTCGATCGCCAGGCGGCTGGACTACGGCCACTGCCGGCTCTCCTTCGGCTATCCGGAGGATGGCCCGGTACAGTCGGTCGCCGACCTCGCCGGGCGGCGCGTCGCGACCAGCTACCCCAACACCGTGCGGGATTATCTCCAGCGGCAAGGCATCGCCGCCGAGGTCGTGGAATTCTCCGGCGCGGTCGAGATCGCGCCGAGCCTCGGCCGCGCCGATGCGATCTGCGACCTGGTATCGACCGGCACGACGATGGCCGCGAACAAACTGCGCGAGGGCGAGACCATCCTGGACAGCGAGGCCGTGATCGTCAAGACGCCGGTCGCACTGCCGGCGGAGAAACAGGCTTGGGTCGATCGCCTGCTGCAGCGGATCGACGGGGTCATGCAGGTGCGCGAGAGCAAGTACATCATGATGCACGCGCCGAAGAGCGCGCTGGCCGAGATCACCAGCCTGCTGCCCGGTTCGGAAGCGCCGACGGTACTGCCACTCGAGGGCCGCGACGACAAGGTCGCGGTGCACGTGGTCTGCCGCGAAACGGTGTTCTGGGAGACGCTGGAAAACCTCAAGAGCGCCGGCGCCAGTTCCGTGCTGGTGGTGCCGGTCGAGAAGATGCTGGCATGAGCGTGCGCCTGCGACGCCTGGACTGGGACGCGCTCGCGCCCGCCGAACGCCGCGCGGCGCTGCAGCGGCCGGCCGTCGCTGCAGCGCCGGACACGGAAGCCCGGGTCGCGGCGCTGATCGACGAGGTGCGCCGCGACGGCGATTCGGCCCTGCGGCGCCTGACGGCCGAGTTCGACGGCGTGCAGCTCGACGAACTGCACGTCTCAGAGACCGAGGTTGCGGAAGCCCGGGCTGCTCTGCCGGAGGCGGCGCTCGCCGCGATCGAGACGGCCATGGCCAATGTCGAGTCCTTCCACCGCGCGCAGGCGTCGGCTCCGTTGCGGGTCGAAACGGCCCCCGGCGTCGTCTGCGAGCGCCTGGTCCGGCCGATCGAAGCGGTCGGGCTCTACGTGCCGGCCGGCAGCGCGCCGCTGCCGTCGACGGCCATCATGCTGGCCGTGCCCGCCCGCCTGGCCGGCTGCCCGCAGCGAATCCTCTGTACCCCGCCCCGGGCGGACGGGCGGGCCGATCCAGCCGTGGTGGCCGCGGCGGTGTCCTGCGGCGTGACCGAGATCTTCAAGCTGGGCGGCGCGCAGGCGATTGCCGCCATGGCCTATGGCACCGACAGCGTGCCGCGGGTCGCGAAAATCTTCGGGCCCGGCAACGCCTGGGTCACCGCCGCCAAGCAGGCAGTCGCCGCCGACCCGAACGGTGCGGCGCTGGACATGCCGGCCGGGCCGTCCGAGGTCATGGTCGTCGCCGACGCCGACGCCGATCCGCGCTTCGTCGCGCTGGACCTGCTGTCGCAGGCCGAACACGGACCGGATTCGCAGGCGCTGCTGGTCACGACCAGCGTGGCATTGGCCGGCGCGGTCGAGACCGAGATCGGGCGGGCCCTGGTCGGGCTCGGCCGCCGGCAGATCATCGAGCAGGCGCTGGCGCATGCGGCGATCGTGCTCGTGCCGGCCATTGCGGATGCCTTCGACGTGGCCAATCGCTACGCGCCTGAACACTTGATAATTCAGGTAAATAAGCCACGGCAATATATTGATTTAATAGTCAATGCAGGTTCCGTTTTTCTCGGCCCCTGGAGCCCGGAATCGGTAGGCGACTATTGCAGCGGCACGAACCACGTGCTGCCGACCTACGGCTATGCGCGCAACTACAGCGGCCTGTCGCTGGCCGATTTCCAGCGCCGGCTGACGGTGCAGGAACTGAGCCGCGACGGCCTCGCCGGCCTGGCGCAGACGGTCGAGACCCTGGCGACGCTGGAAGGCCTCGATGCCCACGCCGCCGCGGTGCGCGTGCGCCTGGACGAGAGTTCGAGATGAGCGCCCTGGCGGACCTGTTCCGGCCCGAGATCCGGGCCTTGAAGCCATACGAGGCGGCGCGCTATGCCGACGGCTGCCTGCGGCTGAATGCCAACGAGACCCCGTGGCGGCCGGCCGGCGATCCGACCGAACGCGGCCTCAATCGCTACCCCGAAGTCCGTCCGGAGCGCCTGCGGGAGCGTTTGGCAGCGCACTATGGCGTCGCTCGCGAGCAACTGCTGGTCACCCGCGGCTCCAGCGAGGGGATCGAACTGCTGATCCGGGCACTGTGCCGGGCCGGCCGGGACGGGATCCTGATCTGCCCGCCGACTTTCGGCATGTACCGCGCCTATGCCGATATCCAGGGCGCCAGGGTAACCGAGGTGCCGCTGCGGCGTGACGATGGCTATGCCATCGACGTCGATGCGATACTGGCCGCGTGGCGCGCCGAGACGCGGCTGCTGTTCCTGTGCTCGCCGAACAACCCGACCGGCAATCGCCTGCCGACGGCTCGTATCGCACGACTCGCGACCGAACTCGACGGCCGCGCGCTGGTCGTCGTCGACGGCGCCTACCTGGAGTTCGCAGCCGAGGACCCGACGCGAGCGCTGCTGGCGCAGCACGAGAATGTCGTCGTGCTGCGTACGCTGTCGAAGGCCCTGGGCCTGGCCGGCACGCGCTGCGGCGCGCTGCTCGGCGATGCCGCGGTCGTCGAGCTGCTGGGCCGACTCCTGCCGCCCTATTGCCTGCCGACGCCCTGCGTGGAAGCCGTGCTGGCGGCGCTGGCCCCGGCCGCTCTGGATACCGCGCGGGCGCGCATCGCCGAGCTCATCGCCGAGCGCGACTGGCTGGCCGGGCGGCTCGCGGAACTGGCCGGCATCCGCCGGGTCTGGCCCAGCGAGGCCAATTTCCTGCTGGTCGAGTCCGGCGATCCGGCCGCCTGCGCGGCTCGCGCCGAGCGCGCCGGCATCCTGATCCGCGACTTTTCGAGTTCGCCGCTGCTGCCCGGCGGCCTGCGCATCACTGTCAGCGCCCGCCCGGACAACGAGCGACTGCTGGCGGCATTGGAGTGAACATGGCCACCACCCGACGGATCGCCTTCCTCGACCGCGACGGCACCCTGATCGTGGAGCCGCCGGATGAACAGGTCGACAGCCTCGACAAGTTCGCGCTGCTGCCCGGCGTGATCCCGGCGCTGCTGCAGCTCCGGAACGCCGGCTTCGAGTTCGTCATGGTCAGCAACCAGGATGGCCTCGGCACGCCGGCCTTTCCGCGCGAGCAGTTTGAGCCGGCGCAGGAGCTGCTGCTGGACATCCTGGCCAGCCAGGGCATCGAGTTCAGCGACATCCTGATCTGCCCGCACCGGCCGCAAGACGGCTGCCACTGCCGCAAGCCGGCCACCGGCCTGCTCGAGCCCTTGCTGGCCGACCCGGCCGTGGACCGGGCCGGCTCGGTTGTCATCGGCGATCGCGAGAGCGACCTCGAACTGGCACGCAACGCGGGCATTCCCGGGCTGCGGATCGACCCGGCGGACCCCGGGGCCTGGCACCGGATCGCGGACGAGCTGACGCGACCGGCACGGCGGGCCACCGTCACCCGGCGCACCCGCGAGACCGACATCGAACTGAGCGTGGACCTCGATGCCGAGGAACCGGTCGAAATCAGCACCGGCATCGGCTTCTTCGACCACATGCTGGAACAGGTCGCACGCCACGGCGGCTTTGCGCTGCGCCTGCGCTGCCACGGTGACCTCGAGGTCGACGAGCATCACACGGTCGAGGACACGGCGCTCGCGCTGGGGACGGCGCTGCGCGAAGCCCTCGGCGACAAGCGGGGCATTGCTCGCTATGGCTTCCTGCTGCCGATGGACGAGGCGCGGGCGCAGGTAGCGCTGGACCTGTCCGGCCGTCCCTACTTCGTCTTCGAGGGCGCATTCCGCCGCGACGCGGTCGGCGGCTTGCCGACGGAACTGGTGCCGCACTTCTTCCGCTCGCTGGCGGAGAGTCTCGGGGCCGCGCTACACCTGAGCGTCCAGGGCGACAACACGCACCACATGGTCGAGAGCCTGTTCAAGGCGACCGGCCGGGCGCTGCGCCAGGCCAAGGCAATCGAAGGCCAGGCCCTGCCGAGTACGAAGGGCAGCCTGTGAGCAGGCCGGGCGTGGTGATCATCGACGGTGGCGGAGCGAACATCGCGTCGCTGCGCTTCGCCTTGCAGCGCCTCGGGCAAGCGGCCGAGCTGACGACCGACCCGGACCGCATCCGCGCCGCGGAGCGCGTGATCCTCCCCGGCGTCGGCGCCGCCCGGGCCGCGATGCAAGGCCTGGCCGCGACCGGTCTGGATCGATTGATCCCGGAACTGACTCAGCCGGTGCTCGGGATCTGCCTCGGCTTGCAGCTCCTCGGCGCGGCCTCGGACGAGGACGACAGCGTTTGCCTCGGGATCTTTCCGGGGCGTGCCCGCCGCTTGCCCGGGGGGCCGGAGTTGAGCGTGCCGCACATGGGCTGGAACCGGCTGCATCAGCGCAGGCCATCGCCGCTGTTCGCCGATATCGACGAAGGCGCGCATTTCTATTTCGTCCACAGCTATGCGCTGCCGGTCGACGAGTTCACCACCGGCAGCTGTGACTACGGCGTCGAGTTCGCCGCCGTCGTCGAACGCGGGAACTTCATGGCGACCCAATTCCACCCGGAGCGCTCCGGCACGGCCGGCGCGCGCTTGCTGGCCAACTTCCTGGCGCTCTGAGGTCATATGGAGGTCATCCCGGCCATCGATCTGCTCGGCGGCGAAGTCGTGCGCCTCTACAAGGGTGACTTCACGCAGGTGACCCGCTATGCGCAGGACCCGCTGGCGCTGGCCGAGCACTACCTGGCTGCCGGCCTGAGCCGGCTGCATGCCGTGGATCTCGACGGCGCCCGCAGCGGAGAACCAGTGAACATGCCGCTGATCGGGCGCTTCGCCGAGGCAGGCCTGCGCGTTCAGGCCGGTGGTGGGATCCGCGATCTCGACCGCCTGCGGACCCTGTTGAACGCAGGCGCGGACCGGGCCGTGATCGGCTCGGTCGCGGTCGAGGATCCGGAGCGCGTTGCCGGCTGGCTGGCGGCAGCCGGCCCGGAACGGATCGTGCTGGCGCTGGACGTGCGCCTCGCCGCCGACGGCACGCCCTGGGCACAGGTCCGCGGCTGGACCGAGGATGGCGGGCGAACCCTGTGGGAGCTGCTGGACCATTACCTGGCCCTGGGCCTGGGGGACGTGCTGTGCACCGACATTGCGCGGGACGGCACGCTGGCGGGTCCGAACCTGGCCTTGTATGCCGATTGCGTCCGCCGCTATCCGCAGGCACGCTTCATCGCCTCCGGCGGCGTCAGCAGCGCCGCTGACTTGCCGCTGCTGCGCGATACTGGCGTCGCCGCGGTGGTGACCGGCAAGGCCCTGCTGGACGGGCGGCTCAGCCTCGAGGAGATCGAACGATTCTTGCGAGACGCATAATTCCCTGCCTGGATGTCCGCGACGGCCAGGTCGTCAAGGGCGTGCAGTTTCGCGACCACCGGGTCATGGGGGACATCCTGGAACTGGCGGCCCGCTATCGCGACGAAGGCGCGGACGAACTGGTGTTCTACGACATCACGGCCAGCCCGGACGGGCGCTCGGTCGACCGGGGCTGGATCAACCGGGTGGCCGAACTGCTGGACATCCCCTTCTGCGTCGCCGGCGGTATCCGCAGCGTCGCCGATGCCGAAGAGGTCCTGAACTACGGCGCCGACAAGATCAGCATCAACAGCCCGGCGCTCGCGCGCCCGGCGCTGATCGGCGAGCTGGCCGAGCGCTTCGGTACGCAATGCGTGGTCGTGGGCATCGACAGCCGTGAGGAAGAGAATGGGGAGTATCGCGTGTACCAGTACACCGGCGATCCGGACAAGACCCGGCACAGCGGCCGCCTGACCGTGGACTGGGTACGCGAAGTGCAATCGCGCGGCGCCGGCGAGATCGTGCTGAACTGCATGAACCAGGACGGTGTCCGGCGGGGCTACGATATTCGCCAGCTGACCCGCGTGCGCGAGGTCTGCACGGTGCCGCTGATCGCCTCCGGCGGTGCCGGCGAGGCAGCTCACTTCGCGGCGGTATTCCGCGAGGCCCGCGTCGACGGCGCGCTGGCCGCCAGCGTCTTTCACAGCGGCGCGATACACATCGGCGATCTGAAACAATACCTGCGCGATGCGGGCGTGGAGATACGCGCATGAGCGAAACCGGACTGGAATACCTGCTGGAACTGCAGGACACGATCGAAAGCCGCCGCAATGCGAGCACCGAGCGCAGTTATACCGCGCAGCTATTCGCTGCCGGCAGCTCGCGCATCGCGCAGAAAGTCGGCGAGGAAGGCGTCGAGGTTGCGATCGCCGCGGCCCAGGGCGACCGGCCACGCCTGAAGGCCGAGGCGGCCGACCTGCTCTACCATCTGCTGGTCCTGCTGCGCAGCCAGGAGCTGAGCCTGGAAGACGTGGTCACGGAGCTGGCCCAGCGGCGCCGCTGAGCCCAGCCCCACCGCTGTCTATGCCAGCCCCAGGCGCGCGCGCTCCCGCTCCAGGCGACCGCTGATCATCAGCCAGGCCATGTAGAAATCGCCGCGCAGCGACCACCACGGGTGCGTGAAGGTCGCCGGGCGATTGCGCTCGATGAAGAAATGTCCTGCCCAGGCCGGCCCGTAGCCGGCCAGGGGCACGGCCAGCAACCAGGCAGGATGCGAGATCAGGCCGGCGATCAGCAACAGCAGCGCGGCCAGCGTGCCCGCGAAATGCAGGCGCCGGTTCAGCGCCACGCTGTGTTCGCGCAGATAGTACGGCCAGAACTCGGCGAAGCTATCAAAGCGGCGCATCGTGAATCCACCGGAAGGTCAGACTGATCCGCGGGCCGCAGGCCTGGCGCTGGCGCGGAATGCCGTGCCGCCAGTTCGCCTGCGTCGCCCCGCGCATCAGCAACAGGCTACCGGATTCCAGCGACAGGCGCAGCGGCTCGCCCAGCCGGCGCCGCCGCGGGCGGAAAACCAGTGTGCGCGTGCTGCCGAGGCTCAAGGCCGCAATCACCGGCTCCGTCCCCAGTTCCGCTTCGTCGTCGCTATGCAGGCCGACACTGTCCCGCTGATCACGGTACAGGTTCAACAACACGCTGTTGAAGCGGGCCGAGCAGGCCTCGGCCACCCGCTCGCGAACGGTCCGCAGCGTCGCGGTCCACGGCCGCGGGTCCAGCTGCAGGCCCGAATAGGCATACCGTGCTCCAGGATCGCCGTACCAGGCCGTCAGCCGCGGCTGAGCGATCTCGCGGCCGAACAGGCGCAGCCGCTCCTGGCGCCACGGAATCTCGTCCAGCAAGTGCTGCAGCAAGCGGTCGGCTTCGGCGCGGCTGCAGAAGGCCGGCCGCAGGCTCAGGTCCGCAGCGGGCAACGGAATGCGGCGCCAGCCGGATCCGTCGCACAGATCGGTCGCGACCCCGTCAGTCATCGCCCTCGGCCCGCGCTTCGTCCAGCGCCGCCTGCAAGGTTTGCGCCATCGGCTCGTCGAAGGCCACGAGCAGGACCTCGTCGATGGCCTCGGCCTTCATGAGTTCGGCGGCCAGCGTGGCGACGGCCACGCGTGCCGCTTGCGCCGGCGGATAGCCGTAGACACCGCAGCTGATGGCAGGGAACGCGATGCGCCTGAGACCATGTTCCCGCGCCAGCGCCAGCGCTGAGCGGTAGCAGGCAGCGAGTTTTTCCGGCTCGCCGCGATCTCCGCCGGCCCAGACCGGTCCGACCGTGTGGATCACATAGCGTGCCGGCAGGCGAAAACCGGGCGTGATCCGGCTCTCGCCGGTCGGGCAACGGACACCTGGAGAGATTTCCGGCAGGGCCCGGCAGGCCGCCAGCAGTTCCGGCCCGGCCGCCCGGTGGATCGCGCCGTCGACACCGCCGCCCCCGAGCAGCCGCTGGTTTGCCGCGTTGACGATCGCGTCGACCGCAAGGCGCGTGATGTCGCCCTGGACCACGCGGACGCGGTCTAGCGGCGTCGCCATCCGTGATCAGGCGCTCCCGGAACGCGATACCGGCCGGTGCCGCGCCCGCCGCCGCAGGACCAGCAGCGCCAGGCCGGGAAGCGCCCAGCCGATGGCGCCCGCGCCACCGTCGTAGCCTTCGGCATGCCGGACCTCGGCCAGTTCGGGCTGTTCTTCGAGGCGGGTCTTGAACGCCTGCAGTTCGGTCTTCAGGTTCGCGATCATGGCCTCGGTGGCGAGCCGAAATCCTTCGAGACTGTCGGCGCGCAACTGCTCGGCCAGGTTCACCGGCGTGGCAGAGCCTTTGACCCGGCTGACCCCCGGTGCGCGGAACAGCAACCGGCGGCTGGCGATGTCGTAGACCGCGGTATCCATCAGGGTATTGGTATCGTTCTTCTCACCGGCCACGGCGTAGGCGCCGACCAGTGTCCAGTAGCTCAGCGACAGCAGACCCTCGTCGGTGAACTGCACCTGGTCGTAGGAGACCAGCGCCACGACATCGATGCCATACATGCGCTGCAACTGGTCGAGGTTATCGAAGCTGCCGCCGGGACGCAGGTAGGCGCCGGAGATCACCTCGATGTCGCGGACGAAATCGAGGTCACGGAACTCCTTCGCCACCTGCTCCAGCAGTTCCATTTTGCGCGCTTCGGGCAGCGGCTCGCCGCCGACCGCTCCGGTCCACCAGCCGAAGCCGCGGCTGCCGGCCGGCTGTTCCGGCACGAAGGCGATACCGACGCTGAGCGGGAGTTCGAGCACCGGCCGTCCCGGCTCGGCGACCACCTTCTCCTTCCCGGGATAGAGGTACTCGACGACACTGCTGCGCAGGCCGGTACGCTGCGAGCAGCCGGCCAGCGCGAAGCCGAGCAGCAGCAGGATCGGCAGACGGGAACGAACAGCCATGGCGGCACCTCTGCTCGCAGCCAGGGTTAGACGCCTATTGTAACGCCGCTACCGGTGCGACCGGGCCTGCCGGTCAGGGGCGACCTCGGTCAGGCCGCTCGGCGTGGCGACACCCACATCGTGATGCGCGCACTGAACACCAGCTGCCCATCGGCATCGGTGACCTCGACCGGCACCGTAAAATCGCTCGCCTCGCCGAAGACCGGCAGCGGTTCGACCGCGGCCACGGCGCGCAGATCAGTCATCGCCTTGGCGCGATATTCGACCGTCATCCCTTTCGGGATCCAGCGGTGCGTCGGCGGGATCGAAGCATCGGTCATCAGGCCAGCGGCCAGTTCCGCCAGGTTGCACATCGCGATCGCATGCACGCTGCCGATGTGATTCAGCACCCGCCGCCGCTTGCGCAACCGGGTCTCACAGCGCCCCGGCTGCAGCCGATCGACGCGCGGGCTGATCGTGGCGAAGTACGGTGCCTGCCAGCCGACCAGCCGCGCGAACAGCCAGCGCCCGGCTGCGGTGCCGGACAGGCGCCGCCAGGACTTCAAGGCAAAGCTCGCGGCGCCAGCCTGACCTGTATCGCCCGCCACTTCAGGCCGCCAGTTTCAGCGTCGCGACGCCGGCGACGATCAGGATCAGGCCGAGGTAGCGCGCCAGGCTCGTTGGATCGCCATAGACAATGACCCCGACCAGGAAGGTCCCGGCCGCCCCGATGCCGGTCCACACCGCGTAGGAAGTCCCGATCGGGATTTCCCGCTGTGCCAGCCACAGGAACAGGCCGCTGGCTGCCATGAAGAACACCGCAATCGCGACGCCGGACACACGGGTCTCCGCGACCTGCGCCATTTTCAGGCCCACGGGCCAGCCGATTTCGAACAGTCCCGCCAGCAGCAGGTAGACCCACGCCATTCGATGCTCCCCCGAGCGCTTGCCGCCCAAAGGCCGCTCTCAAGCGCGCGGCCTGTCACGATGGTAGCGAGCGGATGCCGGCGGGTCGAGCCTGGATCGGGCGCAGGATTCAGGCCAGTGTCCGGTTGACGTAGCCGCCGCCGGCGGGCGGGATGCATTTGTTATGCTCGGCGCATGCTGCCCCGCCCCCTGCCCGGTTTGCTGGCCCTGCTCGTGGCACTGACCGCCCAGCCGCTGGCACGCACGATCAACCGCCTCGTGCTGGCCGCCGGCGGCGACTGGGCGCTGTGGGGCTTCGTGCTGATGGGGCTGGCCGGGATCCTGCTGATCGCCGCCTGCCTCGAACGCGCCGAGCTGCCGGGGACTCTGGGCGGTTTCGCCGGCGGCATGCTGGCCTGGCACGGGCTGGCCGAGGGCGGGCTGCGCGTGTTCGCCGAGCAGTTTGCGGTTCCGGCAACAAGCTATGGCGGTTTTCCGCTTGACGGGCGCTATGCCCTGCTGATGTCGACCGCAACGATCCTGCTGGGCGTCTTCGCCGTCTACGGACTGTTGAACCGCGAGACGCGCTGCAACTTCATGCGCTGGATCCTGCGGCGATTGCATTGGTCACCCGGCGACCCGACGCCCGGTTATCGCCGCAGCTTCGCCCGCATCACCGCGATGGAAACCATGTTCGTCCAATGGCTGGTGTTTCTGCTGTTCCTGTACCTCGGCGGCCGGTTCGGCAGCTGGTTCTACCTGGCGATGTTGCTGTGGGCCGCTTACCTGCTGTGGCGACTGGCCAAGATTCCACGGCAGGGGCTTGCGCTGCGTTACGCGATTCCGATCGCCGTCATCCTGTTCTCACTGGTCGAAGTCGGTGCTTTCTTCGGCTACTACCCGGAGTACTGGAAGTCCGTGACCGGCCATCCGCTGGCCAACCTGCTGACACTGGCGATCTTTGCGGCCGCGAGCTGGCGGCTGCTCCGGGAACGGCTGGCCTAGATCGCGAACTCCGGTGCCGGCGGGCGCAGGTTGTAGTGCGAGCTCATCACGTAGCCGTAGGCCCCGGCGGTCGCGATCAGCAGCACGTCGCCTTCGGCGCAGGCGGGCAGCAGGCGGTCGTTGCCGAGCCGGTCGCCGCTTTCGCAGTTCGGGCCGACGATGTTGACGATCTCGGCGCCGGGCTCGTCGAGGCGGCTGAGATTGACGATTTCATGGTAGGCGCCGTAGAGCGCCGGACGGATCAGTGAGTTCATGCCTGTATTGACACCGACATAGGCCACCCCGCCCTTGCCCTTCAGCTGCGTGACCGTGGCCAGCAACACGCCGGCCTCGGCGACGATGTAGCGGCCCGGCTCCAGCCACAGCTCGTAGTCCGGCGCGGCCTGGCGAATCGTGGCCAGACTCGCATCCAGAGCCGCCATGTCCAGCGCCTGCTGGCCCGGCTTCTCCGGCACGCCGAGCCCGCCGCCGATGTCGAGATAACGCAGCTCGGGAAATTCTCCGGCCAGTTCGACGAGCGTCCCGGCGACCTGTTGCCAGTTGTCGGCCCGCAGGATGCCGCTGCCGGTGTGCGCGTGCAGGCCGACGACGCGGGCCCCGCAGGCGGCGGCCAGCGCCCGGGCTTCGTCGAGCTCGAACAGCGGGATGCCGAACTTGGAGTGCGCCCCGGCCGTACGCACGTGTTCGTGATGGCCGCGGCCCTGGCCCGTGTCGACGCGCAGGATCAGTTCCCGACCGGCGTAGTCTTCGGCCCAATGCCGCAGCGGGTGCAGGTTGTCCAGCGTCACGAAACAGCCCTGATCCAGCGCGAACCGGTATTCCTCGCGCGGCGCGAAATTCGGGGTGAACAGAATCCGCTGAACATCCAGTCCGGGCACAGCTTCCAGCACGCGGCGGATCTCGCCCGGCGACACGCATTCGAAATGCACACCCGCGTCGGCGACCCGCCGCAATACCTCCGGATTGCTGTTCGCCTTCATCGCGTAGAAAACACGGTCCACCTGGGTCAGCCCGACGAGCCGTTCGCAGGCGGCCGTCACACTGTCCAGGTCGTAGACATAGGCGGCCGGTGAACGGGCCGCGAGCGCCAGCAACTCGTCGCGGCGCCGCCGCCACCACGGGACCGGGCGTGCCGGCAGCGGCGCGGCCTCGGCCTGCAGTTCCGCCCAGGTCGGCCCGAACACCGGGTCGTCGGGGCCGGGGCGCACGAGTGTCGCGTGCAGCGCCTGCACCAGCCGGTGCGCCTGGCCTTCCTCGACGACGAAACTGAGGTTCAGGTCGTTCGCCGCCTGGCTGACCAGGTGGATCCGGTACTCTTCGAAGACCTCGAGCGCCGGGCCGATCTCGTGCAGCGTCGCGCGGATCTTCCGGCCGACGAGGCTGACGACTTCGGCGTCGTCGATGATGCGCACGCGGCTGATCTGCTCCAGCCGGGCGCGCAGTCGTTCGAGCAGGCCGCTGTCGATCGCCTGCACGGCCGTATCGAGCGTCACCGTGACGTTGCTCTCGGCCGTGGAGACCAGATCGACCGACAGGCCGAGATCGCTGAAGCAGCGGAAGGCCTCGGCCAGGAAGCCGACCTCCTGCCACATGCCGACGGTCTCCATCGACACGACGGTGATCCGGCCGCGGCTGGACACGGCGGTGACCCGCGGGGCGTCGCTGCCGGGATCGTTGCTGATCAGCGTGCCGGGGGCATCGGGATCCGCGCTGCAGAGAACCTGCAAGGGAATCCCGTAACGGCGCACGGGGCGGATGCAGCGCGGGTGCAGCACCGAGCCGCCGGTGGACGAGATCTCCTGCGCCTCGGCATAGCTGAGCCGGCGCAACAGCCTGGCGCCGGGCACGACGCGCGGGTCGGCGCTGAACAGGCCCGGCACGTCGGTCCAGATCTCCAGCCGGTCGGCCTGCAGCTTGGCGGCGAAATAGGCCGCCGAGGTGTCGGAACCGCCGCGCCCGAGCAACACGTCGTCGCCCTGCTCGCTGCGGGCGATGAAACCCTGGGTCAGGATCACGCCGGGCAGCGCCGCCAGCTGCTCCGACAGGGCTGGGTCCGGCGAGAAATCGCAGCTCGCCGCGAGATAACGGGAACGCTCGTTTTCATGCGTCAGGTCGAGGCTGACGAGGACGTCGCGCGCATCGATCCAGCTCACGGCCAGCCCTTGGCTTTCGAGGTAGGCCGCTCCGAGGCGCGTAGCCATCAGCTCGCCCAGCGCCATCGCCCGGGCATGCACGCGCGGGCTCAGTTCCCGCACGAGGCGGATGCCGGCCAGCAGCTGGTCGAGTTCGCTCAGATGCCCGGCCAGCAGACCGTCGACATCGAGCCTCAGCGCTTCCGCCAGATGCCGGTGACGCGCCAGGATCTCGTCGCGCTCGGCCTCGCCCTGCCCGGCAACCGCGGCCCGCAGCGCCGCCTCCAGCAGATTCGATACGCCGGCCAGCGCCGAATGCACGACGACCGGGCGCAGCCCCTCGGCCTGCCGCGCCCGCAGCAGGTCACGGATCGTCGCCCAGCGTTCCGCCGAGGCAACGCTGGTGCCGCCGAATTTCATCACCCGCCATACGGGCGCCGTCTTGTCGCTGGCTGGCTGCATGGATCCGGCCCGGGCGACCGTCGCCGCCGGCGTCTCTATTCCTTGGTGGTGACCGCCCCTTCGGAGGCCGAGCGCACGAGCCGGGCATACTTGCTCAGTACGCCGGGCCCGGCCGGCGGCGGCGGTGGCGACCAGGCCTGGCGCCGGCGCTCGAGTTCGCCGGCGTCGACATCCAGCGTGATCGTCCGCTCGACCGCGTCGATGGTGATGCGGTCGCCATCTTCGACCAGCGCCAGCGGGCCGCCGACCGCAGCCTCCGGGGTCACATGCCCGACGACGAAGCCATGACTGCCGCCGGAGAAGCGCCCGTCGGTGATCAGCGCAACCTGGTCGCCGAGCCCCTTGCCCATGATCGCGCCGGTCGGGCTCAACATCTCCCGCATGCCCGGACCGCCCTTCGGACCCTCGTAGCGGATCACGACCACGTCCCCGGCGACCACGCGGCCATCGAGAATCGCCCGCAGGCAGTCCTCTTCGGAGCCGAAGACGCGGGCGCTGCCGCTGAAGCTGAGACCTTCCTTGCCGCTGATCTTGGCGACCGCGCCTTCCGGCGCGAGATTGCCGTAGAGCACGACCAGGTGACTGTCGGCCTTGATCGGATCATCGAGGCTGCGCACGATCTGCTGGCCTTCCGGATACGGCGCCACACCGGCCAGGTTCTCCGCCAGCGTCCGGCCGGTGACGGTCAGGCAATCGCCGTGCAGCAACCCGGCATCCAGCAGCTTCTTCATCAGCGGTTGCAGGCCGCCGATCTCGATCAGCTCGGCCATGCCATAGCGGCCGCTGGGCCGGAGATCGGCCAGCACCGGCACGCGCGCCCCGATGCGCGTGAAATCGTCCAGTTCCAAGGGCACACCGGCCTCGAAAGCCATGGCCAGCAGGTGCAGCACCGCATTCGTCGAGCCGCCGAGCGCGATCACGGTCGTGATCGCATTCTCGAAGGCCTCGCGGCAGAGGATGTCCGATGGCCGTATGCCGCGGCGCAACAGCTGCATGACCGCGGCACCGGCCCGCCGGCTGTCCTCGAGCTTCTGCGCCGAGACCGCGTTCTGCGCCGAGCTGTTCGGCAGGCTGAGCCCGAGCGCCTCGATCGCCGAGGCCATCGTGTTGGCCGTGTACATCCCGCCGCAGGAGCCGGGCCCCGGAATCGCCGTGCGCTCGACCTCCAGCAGCTCGGCATCGCTGACCTTGCCGGCCGCATGGCCGCCGACGGCCTCGAAGACCGAGACGATGTCGCGACGCTGCTCGCCGAGCAGGATCGTGCCGCCGTAGACGAATACCGACGGCCGGTCCAGGCGGGCCATCGCCATCACGCAGCCGGGCATGTTCTTGTCACAGCCGCCGAAGGCGACGAAGCCGTCGAAACCCTCGGCTGCGACGACCGTCTCGATCGAATCGGCGATCACTTCGCGGGAGACCAGCGAGTAGCGCATCCCCGGCGTGCCCATCGAGATGCCATCGGACACGGTGATGGTATTGAACTGCACGGCCTTGCCACCGGCCGCGTTGACGGCTTCCTCGGCGGCATCGGCCAGCCGGTCGATGTGCATGTTGCAGGGCGTGACCATGCTCCAGGTCGAGGCGATGCCGACCTGGCTCTTGTGAAAATCCTCGTCGCGGAACCCGACGGCCCGCAGCATCGCACGGCTCGGTGCCTGCTCCACGCCGTCGACCACGACCTGCGAATGGCGCCGCTCCAGGCTGCCCTGCGGCTCCTTGTCCTGCTTGCTCATCGCTGACCCTTCCAGCTACCGGCGGGTTCGTGACCGGGCGGCATTCTACACGCCCGCGCCGGCAAAGCCGACACCGCGGCCGGACCTCAGCGCTCCGGCGGCAGCAGCTTGCCGGGATTCATCAGGTCCCGCGGGTCCAGGCAGGCCTTGATCCGGCGCATCAGCGCCAGCTCGACGCCGCCGCGGTAACGGGCGAGTTCCGCGGTCTTCAGCGCTCCGATGCCGTGTTCAGCGCTGAAGCTGCCGCCCAGCTCCGCGACCAGTTCGTGCACGGCCCCGGCGATTTCCGGCCAGCGCGCCAGGAAGGCCTCACGATCGCTGCCCGGCGGCTGGTTCAGGTTGAAGTGGATGTTGCCATCGCCGAGGTGTCCGAAGGCGACCAGCAACGCGCCGGGAATCCGCCTGCGAACCAGTGCGCTGCCGCGCTCGATCAGCGCCGGCACGCGCGAAACCGGCACCGAGACATCGTGCTTGATACCGGCACCGGCGCGTTTCTGCGCCTCGGAGATCGAATGCCGGAGGCGCCAGAGGGCCGCCCGCTGCGCTTCGCTCTGCGCGAGCACGGCATCGCGGACACCGCCCCGCTCCAGGCTGTCGGCGAGAAAGCTCTCGAGCCGGGCGCCGGCCCCTTGGTCGAAAGCGCCGACTTCCAGCAACAGGTACCAGGCATGCGGCTCATCGAAGGGATCGCGGCTGCCGGCGATCTGCGCCAGCACCAGTTCCAGCGCCGCCCGGCCGATCAGTTCGCAGGCCTGCAGTTGCTCGCCCAATCGCTCGCGGGCGCGCCCGTACAGCGCGACGGCCGCGGCGGGGTCGGTGACGGCGGCCAGGGCCGTCGCCGTGCTCACCGCTTGCGGATAGAGCCGGCAGGTGGCCGCCGTGATGAAGCCCAGCGTGCCTTCCGAGCCGATGAACAACTGCTTCAGGTCGTAACCGCTGTTGTCCTTGCGCAGCGCACGCAGGCCCTCGAAGACCTGGCCGTCGGGCAGCACGACTTCGAGACCGAGCACCTGCGCCCGCATCGAACCGTAGCGGAGCACGTTGATGCCGCCGGCATTGGTTGCGATGTTGCCGCCGATCTGGCAACTGCCTTCCGCCGCCAGGCTCAGCGGAAACAGGCGGCCGGCCTCGGCCGCGGCGGCCTGCACCTGCGCCAGCAGGCAGCCGGCCTCGACCGTGATCGTGTCGTTGGCGACATCGAGCTCGCGGATGCGGTTCAGGCGCGCCGCGCTGAGTATCACTTGCGGCCGGCCCGGGCGGCTGTGCGGAACCGCGCCGCCGACCAGCCCCGTGTTGCCGCCCTGGGGCACCATGGCGACACCGGCCTCTGCGCAGAGGCGGACCACTGCGGCGGCCTCGGCCGTGCTGGCCGGCGCCAGCAGCGCAGCCGCCGCGCCGCGGTACAGGCCGCGCCATTCTGTCAAATGCGGTGCCAGCGCCGCGGCATCGCTCACGTAGCCGCGCGGCCCGAGTCGCCGGGCCAGTTGCTCGCCGAGGCCCGCGGGCAAGTCAGCCACCATGGCCCCCCCGCCGCCGCGCGCCTCTCTTGCGCGCGCCCTGTGGCTGCTTTACCGTTGCCATCCGAGTCATGGTATGTCCCGCGGGACAAGGATCAAAGTGCCAGCCGACCCGACTCCGCCGCGTCCCGCGACCACCGCGCCGCCGCTCGCTCACCCGGCCGGTGCCGGCCTGGCCGAGCAGATCATCGGCCTGAACGCGGACCTCGACCTGCGCCAGCGTGGCAACCTGATCGAACTGGACCGCCAACTGCATGCGCAGTGGCGGCTCGGCCGCAATTTCGTGCTCGCCTGGTCTCCACGAGCATCCCAGGTGCTGCTGCTGGTCGTCCCGCATTACCGGATCGCCGATTACGCCCAGGCGGCCGGCAGCGACGGTGACCTGTCGGCCAACGAGTTCATCATCCGCCTGCTGTCCGGCTCGCGCCGGCTCAGCGAGCGGCAACTGGGCATTGCGGCGCGGCTGTTGCAAGCGGAGCCGGTCGCGGTCACGTTGCGCCAGCCGCTGGCCGGCTCCGACACCGAGACCCGGCTCATCGACCGCCTCGTGCGCCGCTACAGCGTCAGCTATGCGGCCGGGCGGGCAGTGGCGCTGTTCGATATCGTCGGCTTCAGCCTGCTGAGCCCCTTCGAGCAGATGACGCAGCTCAACAGCCTGTCGCACTCGCTGAACGCCGCGCACAGCCGCATGCTCGAGAGCCGCATGAAGATCGATTTCGCTCGTTCCAGCACCGGTGACGGCTTCTACATCTGGAACCGCGAACTGGGCGTCGAGGCCAACACCCACCTGTACCATTTCATGCACCTGGTGCTGGCCGACAATGCCATCGCCCGGCGCAAGGCCCGCGGCAACACGGTGCCGCTGCTGCGCGCCGGCTTTCACGTCGGCAGTTGCTACGAGTTCCACCATGCCGAGGGGTTGAACCCGACGCTGTACACGGACATCGTCGGCGAGGCCACGATCGAACTGGCGCGCATGATCGAACGCGCCCTGCCGGGCCAGATCCTGGTCGGGGAATTCGCGGCCCGGCTGCCGCGCGCCGGCGACGACGGCGAGGAACTGCTGCTGGACTCGATCGGCTTCGTCGATCTGGCGCAGCACAGCCTGTCGCGCCTGAACGGACTCGAACTCTGCGGCGACGCGATCGAGGCGATCAAGTGTTACCTGACGGGACAGGCCCGCGAAGACGGCAGTTTCACGATCCGCAAGCTGGCCGTGCACGACAAGCACGGCCTGAGCCGGAATGTGTTCAACGCCAAGGTGAACATCTACCGCCGCGCCGCCGAGCCGATCCTGCTGGGCATCGAGGATCGCCAGTTGCAGGCGGGCAACGCCGCCCTGATCACGGCCGGGCACGTGCTGCGCTCCGGGCCGGCCGCCTAGTCCGCCGGTCCCTCCTCGCCGGTCACGGGCATGCCGGCCCCGGCCGGTTCCCGGCCCGATACGACCGCGGCGCCATCACTGTCTTCCTCGAACATCTGCCAGGTCGCGAGGAACAACGCCGCAATGACCGGTCCGAGGACGAAGCCGGTGATGCCGACCAGCGTCAGCCCACCCAGCGTCGACAGCAGGATCAGGTAGTCCGGCATCTGCGTGTCCCGGCCGACCAGGACCGGTCGCAGCAGGTTGTCCGCCAGCCCGATCACCAGCACACCGTAGGCCAGCAATATCAGTCCCTGGACCCAGTCGCCGCCGGCCAGCAGCAACAGGGCGGCCGGCAGCCAGACCAGCCCGGCGCCAACGGCCGGCAGCACCGACAGCAGCACCATGACCACGCCCCAGAATACGGCGCCCTGGATACCGAGGATCGCGAAGATCAGGCCGCCGAGGAAGCCCTGCACCGCGCCGACGACCAGCGTCCCCTTGATCGTCGCCCGCGAAACCTCGGCGAACTTGGCGAACAGGCGGGCTTCCTGCTCGTCCGGCAGGGGCACGGCCGCGTGCACCCGTTGCAGGATCCGGTCGCCGTCGCGCAGGACGAAGAACAGCAGGTACAGCATCAGGAAGAACATGACGACGAAGCGGGCGACGTTCTGGCCCGCCGTCAGCGCCAGCGAGCCGACGAACTGGCTGCCGCGCACGGCGAGCGCCGACAGCTTTGCCGGCAGTTCGGCGAGGTCGATGCCGACCCGCGCGGCCCATTCGCCGGCCTGCGGCAGCAGGCCCTGCAGCCAGCGCACCACGGCGCCGAGATCGAGTTCCCCGGACTGGACGCGCGCGTAGAAACCCGCGGCTTCGGCCGCGACCGCGGAGGCCAGCAGCATCGCCGGCACCAGCACGGTGCAGAAGATCAGCACCACGGTCAGCACCGCGGCCAGAGTCTCGCGCCCACCGACCGCGCCCTCCACGCGCCGCTGCACCGGGCGGAACAGGATACCGATCACCGCGGCCCAGAAGATCGGCTGCCAGAAGTTCAGCAGCAGCAGCAGAAAGGCGCCGCTAGCGACGACCAGCAGGCCGATGAAGAACGGGTGTCGGGGGACCGCGCCGGTCACGGGCGCTCAGCTGCGGCTGCCGGCCGGGCTCACCGCGCGAGCCCGCGGGCGGGGCAAGCTGGTCTGGCCGGCGTGGCCTGTGAAACGGTTCACGGACCGCTGCTCGCCGGCAGTATCCAATGCCCGCAAGGGGATCCCTGTCATGACCACGATCTGGCTGCTGCTGCTGTTCTTCGCGATCGCCCTGATCGGTGTGCTGGAAATGCTGGACTCCTGAGCAGCCCCGCCGCTCAGCGCCGCCGCCGGTACCAGGCCAGCAGCGCCAGGCCGGCCAACGAGCCCAGGCCCAGCCCGGAACCGAAGAAGCCGCCGCTCGCGCCACTCGGCTCCAGCGGCAGGCGCTCGCCGGCGGTCGCCGCGACACCGTTGCCGCTCAGCGACATCGTCACCGTCGGTTCGTCCGGGTCGTTCGACGGAATATCGAAACTGTCGTTGAAGCTCCTGACCGAGCCGGGTGTGAACTCGACGTCGATGATGCAGGTCGCCAGCGCGCTCAGCGTCGAGTTCGAGCAGCCGTCGTTGACGATCGTGAACGGTGCGGCCAGCGGATCGGCCTGAGCCACGTTGCCGATGACGAGGTCCGCCGTGCCGTCATTGACCACGGTCACGCTCTCCGCGACCGTGAAGTTCTCCGGCGTATCGACGAAGGGCAGCATCTGATCGTCCATCGGCGCAATGCTGTCGAGCACCGTGATGTCCGGCACCGCGACTGCGACGCCATCACCGCTCATGTTCACGATCACGCTGGCCTCGTCCGGGTCGTTGGACGGGATGTCGACACTGTCCGGAAAGTTGCCGGCCACGGTTGGCGCAAAACGCACGGTGAACGTGCAGTTGCCCGCTGGCGCGATCGTCTGCCCGGAGCAGTTGTCCAGGAGGATCGAGTACGGCGCGGCCACCGGATCGACGAGGCCGATCGTGCCGAGCACCAGGTCCGCGTTGCCGGCATTGCCAACCGTGACCAGCGCGTCGGCGGTGCCGCCCAGAGTCACGTTGCCAAAGGGCAGCTGCAGGTCGTCCGGCGGCGGCAGGCTGTCGGTCACGACGATGTCCGGCACCGGGGCCGGCACGCCTTCACAACTCGTGCTGACCGTGACCGTTGGCTCGTCGAGATCGTTCGACGGGATGTCCAGCGTGTCATTGAAAACCGCGATGCCGGTCGGCGCGCACTGGACCTGGAAGCTGCAGTTCGCGGCCGGCGGCACGGTATTGTTCGAGCACATGTCGTTCTGGATGCTGAACGGCGCCGCCAGCGGATCCGTTCCGGCCACCGGCCCCAGCACCAGGTCGGCGCCGCCGATATTCGACACGGTCACGGTCTCCATCGGCGCCTGGCCCAGCTCCACCTGCCCGAAGCCAACACTCTGATCGTTCGGCGGCGGCACCGAATCGGTGACATCGATTTCCGGCTGCAACGAGTTCAAGGTCATGAACACCATCGAATTGTTCGCCGTCTGGCCGGTGTAAGCGCCGGTGAAGGAGGCAAAGGCACTGTCGTAGTCCAGGATCAGCCGGAAGCGCACCATGTCCAGCGTCAG
>RFHQ01000084.1 GCA_003695765.1 Gammaproteobacteria bacterium | reverse complement strand
TCTCGGTCATCAGTGACGCAGAGGCCATGCAGATCGCGCAGCCGACCCCTTCGAAGCTCAGCCGGGCGATGTGCTGGCCGTCGGTCCGCAGGTAGACGCTGACCTTGTCGCCACACAGCGGATTGTGCCCCTGGGCCTCGCGATCGGCTTCGGTCAGGCGGCCGAAATTGCGCGGTCGCCGGCTGTGGTCCAGCACCGTGTCGCGGTAGAGCCGGGCGAGTTCGCTGCCGTCGTTCATCGGAACATCTCGATCGCCGTGTGCAGGCCCGCGACCAGCTGGTCGATGTCGTCGCGGCCGTTGTAGAGGCCCAGCGAGGCCCGCGCCGTGCCCGCGATGCCGAAGAATTCCATCACCGGCATCGCGCAATGGTGGCCCGTGCGGATGGCCACACCCTGGTGGTCCAGAATCGTGCCGAGGTCGTGGGGGTGGATGCCCTCGATGTTGAAGGACAGCACGCCGGCCTTGTGGCGCGCGGTGCCGACGAGCTCCAGCCCGGGGATCTCCGCCAGGCGCGCCGTCGCGTAGTCGAGCAGCTGCTGCTCATGAGCGGCGATGCGCTGCATGCCGAGCGCCGCGAGATAGTCCACCGCCGCGCCGAGCCCGACCGCGCCGGCGATGTGCGGCGTGCCGGCCTCGAATCGGTAGGGCAGTTCGTTGTAGGTCGTGCCGCTGAAGCTGACGCTGAGAATCATGTCGCCGCCGCCCTGCCATGGCGGCATCTGCGCAAGCAGGGCCTCGCGGCCGTAGAGCACGCCAATGCCGGTCGGCCCGTACATCTTGTGGCCGGAGAAGGCATAGAAGTCGCAGCCGATCGCCGCCACGTCCACCGGCCCGTGCGGCACGGCCTGCGCGCCGTCGACCAGCGTCGGCACACCGCGCTCGCGGGCCAGTGCGACCAGTTCCTTCACCGGGTTCACCGTGCCCAGCGCATTCGACACATGAGCAATGCTCAGCAGGCGGCTGCGTTCGTCCAGCAGCCCCGGCAGCGCATCGAGCTGCAGTTCGCCGCGCCGGTCGATCGGTATCACCCGCAGTTCGATGCCGACGCGTTCGGCCAGCATCTGCCAAGGCACGATGTTCGAGTGGTGCTCCAGGTGGCTGATCACGACGTTGTCGCCGGCCGACCAGCCCTGCCCCAGGCTGTTGGCGACCAGGTTGATCGCCTCGGTCGTGCCGCGCGTGAAGACGATCTCGCGCGTCGAGGCGGCATTGATGAAGCGGCGGACCTTGTCTCGCGCGCCCTCGTAGGCTTCGGTCGCGCGGTGGCTCAGCGTGTGTACGCCCCGGTGCACGTTGGCATGATCGTGGCGGTAGTAGTCGGCGACGGCCTCGATGACGGCCGCCGGGCGCTGTGCCGACGCGGCGCTGTCCAGGAAGGCCAGCCGGTGGCCGTTGATCTGCTGCTGCAGGATCGGAAAGTCGGCGCGCAGGCGCGCGAGATCCAGGGCCTGCCCCGGCGCGGCGGCGCATTCGCTGCGCGCGCTCATGCCGCTGCCTCCGCGGCTGCGCCGACGCGTTCGCTGCAGCAGGCTTCGACGCGCTCGCGCAGCCCGCCGGCCGGCAGCCGTGCCGTGATCGCCCCGGCGAAGGCCAGCATCAGCAGGCGCCGCGCATCGGCCTCGGCCACACCACGCGAGCGCAGGTAGAAGACAGCGGCGGCGTCGAGCTGCCCGGTGGTCGCCCCGTGACTGCACTTGACATCGTCGGTATAGATCTCCAGCTCTGGCTTGGTGTCGATCTCGGCCTGCCTGTCCAGCAGCAGGTTACGGTTCTCCAGCGAGGCATCGCTGCCGTCGGCACCACCGTGGACGATGATCTTGCCGTTGAACACGCCGCGCGAGCGCCCGCCGACGACGCCGGGGAAAGCGGCCCGGCTGTTGCTGTCGCCGGCGCGATGATCGATGCGCAGGTGACAGTCGCTGTGCTGTCCGCCAGTGCTGTGCAGCAGGCCGTGGACTTCCGCGCGGGCGCCGCGCCCGGCGAGGTCGATGTGCAGGTCGTTGCGCGCCAGCGACGCGCCGAGCGCGATGTCGACGACGTCGGCGCGGCTATCCTCGGCGAGCCGCAGCGACTGGGCCGTGACCTGCTGGCAGTCCGGGCCGGCCTCCTGCACGCGGATATAGCGGCAGTCCGCGCCGGCCGCGGCGTGCAGCTCGGTCACGGCGTTCACAGCCACGGTGCCGCGGCCGAGGAAATGTTCGATCAGGGTCAGCTGGCTGCCTTCGCCGAGTTCCACCAGCACCCGGTCCTGGATCGCCGCGGTCTCGCCGGCGGCGACGTGCACGACCTGCAGGGTCAGGCCGGGTCGAGCGCCCGCGGCGACGCGAATGTGCAGCAGGTCACTCAGAAAGGCCGCGTTCAGAGCCGCAAGACTCGGCAGCTCGGGGTCGGCGGCCAGTTCCAGCCGCGTCGCGATCGCGGCCCGTTCGTCCGGAGACGCGGTGGCCAGGCTGCCGAGTGCCAGGCCGGCCGCCGGTTTGCGCGGGAGCTCGCCGACACGGCCGTTGGCGATGACGATCCGCAGGCCGCCGTCCGGCAGCGGCAAGTCCTCGAGCAGGCGCTGCGTGGCCGCGTCCGCGCGGGGCGGCCGCTCGGCCAGGTGATCGAGCGTCAGCGATTCGAAACGGTCGATGCGGGTGTATTTCCAGTCTTCGTCGCCGGGCCGCGGGAATCCCGCGCGCAGGAAGCGCTCCAGCGCCAGCTCGCGCTCGGCGTTGAGCCACGCGGCCGCCGGCTCGGCGGCGAGGAAGCGCGTGTGCAGGTCGCGCAACTCGGGTCCGCTCACTGCCCGGCAGCCTCCGCCCTCAGCCAGTCGTAGCCCTTGTCTTCGAGTTGCAGCGCCAGGTCCTGATCGCCGGTACGGACGATCCGGCCGTCCGACAGCACGTGCACGAAGTCGGGCCGGATATAGTCCAGCAGCCGCTGGTAGTGCGTGATCAGCAGGAAGGCCCGTTCCGGCGAGCGCAGGCTGTTTACGCCGCTGGCGACGACTTTCAGCGCATCGATGTCGAGTCCGGAATCGGTCTCGTCGAGGATCGCGAGTTCCGGCTCCAGCAGGGCCATCTGGAAGATCTCGTTGCGTTTCTTCTCGCCGCCGGAAAAGCCCTCGTTGACGCCGCGGTTCAGGAAGCTCTCGTCCATCTGCATCAGCCGGGCGGTCTCGCGCACGCGCTTCAGGAATTCGATCGCGTCGATCTCCGGCTCGCCGCGCGCCTTGCGCTTGGCATTCAGTGCCGCTTTCAGCAGGTAGACGTTGTTGACGCCGGGGATCTCCACCGGGTACTGGAAGCCGAGGAACAGGCCGGCCCAGGCCCGTTCTTCCGGTGGCATCGCCAGCAGGTCCTGTCCCTTGTAGAGCACGCGCCCGGCGGTGACCTCGTAGCCCTCGCGGCCGGCCAGCACATGGGCCAG
>RFHQ01000083.1 GCA_003695765.1 Gammaproteobacteria bacterium | reverse complement strand
CGGCTGCCGTTCATGACGATCGGCCCGCCCTGGTTGTCGTAGACGACCGCAGCGATGGCGCCCGCGGCCTCGGCATGGCTCAGCTTGGTCTCGAAGGTGCACAGGCCGCGCTCGATCAGCGCGATGCGCCCGGCCAGCTGCGCGCCATTGACCAGGCTCTCGCAGGCATCGCGGCTGCTGCCGCCGAAGCCGGCGCTGTCGTCGTCGGCGAGCAGCAGTTGCCCCGTCACCGCGCCGGTATTCTTCAGGGCCGGCGTGAAGCTGGCTTCCAGCGCCAGGTAGTCACCGGCGAGCGAGGCCGGCGCATTCACCCGCAGGGCCTTGTCGAAGCGCGTGCCGCTGCGGCTCGAGGCCCCGACCGTCAGCACCCAGGGCGCACCGGCCGGCGACAGGATCGTCCCCGGTGCCGGGCCGTCGTTGCCGGCGGCGACGACTGCGAGCACTCCCGCATCGGCCGCGGTCAGCAGCGCGAGGTCGTCCGGATCGCTGATGCCGATATCGGTGTTTCCGACCGAGTAATTGATGATGTCGACGCCGTCGGCAACGGCGTCCTCGATCGCTCGCTGCAGATCGGCCGTGCTGCAGCTGCCGCGGGTCTGCCCCGGCTCCAGCCAGCAGGCCTTGTAGACGGCGATCCGGGCGCGCGGCGCCATGCCGCGTATCCTGGCGACATCGTTGCCGCCGATGACGGCGCGCACCTCCTTGCCCGCCGCAATCGCCGCGATGTGGGTGCCGTGGCCATCCACGTCCAGCGGCGAGATCCGCTCGTTCGGGTCGAGAAAGTGGGTCTCGAGAAAGCCGTTGATGTAATAGCGCGCCCCGATGATCTTGCGATTGCAGTCGCTCGCCGCGAAGCCTTCGCCGGCCTCGCAAGCGCCCCGCCAGTCCGGCAGCTCGCCATAGTCCGGCGCCGCGTCCTGATTCTTCCAGCGGAAGCAGAGCCAGAGGCCCAGCAGCGATTCTTCGGCCCAGCGCGACTGGCAGAGTTTCGGGACCTCGGCAGGCCGGCGGTCGTCGAAACTCGGATGTCCCGGGGCGATGCCGCTGTCGATCACGCCGATGACCACGCCTTCGCCAGTGAGTCCGCGCGCGGCCGCGAGTCCGTTCGTCGGCTGCAGCAGACCCAGGAAAGCCGGGCTGTCGTTGGTGTGCAGGTAGCGCAGCTGATCCGGCCAGACGTTCAGGACTTCGCGGCGGGCGCGCAGCTTCTGCGCCTGCAGGCGGGTCAGCTTGGCGGCGAAGCCGTTGAAAGCGTAGCGGTAGCTGTAGAGCTTGTCCCGCCAGGCGCCGACACTGCGCAGCAGCCGGTCATGCTGCGCCGTCAGGTGTTCGCCGTACTGCTGGACAGCGGGCGCCGCCACATCGAAACGCCCGCCGTCGCGCGGCCGGGTCGCTGCCAAGCCGGCTCGGCGGCCCGTGTAAGCCAGCGCCGGCGGCTCGCGCAGTTGCACGATGTAGACCTGCTCGCCGGCCTCGACGGCAGCGCCCGCCGGCAGCCGGTCTTCGATCGCGGGTCTGAGATTGCCGGCCGCGGCCAGGGTCGGCAGCGACAGCAGCGCAAGCAGGCAAGGCAGGTGGTTCAGGCGCACGACTTCCCGGTCCCAAGGCGCCGTCCGCCTGTGGCCGGCGGAGGCTTTTTATTATCAGAAGCAATCGCTTAGAGCGACTTTCGAGGAACGTTAGCATATTTTACAAAAGCTGGGCAATCAGCCAGCGGCGCCCGGCCTCAGGACCCGGCCGGTCATGGCGTCGCGAATCTCGCTGGGGCCGACGGCCGCGCCGGTCGGGCCCGGCAGGATCAGGTCCAGCTCGGCGCCGAACCAGCGCCGCAACTGCAGCAGGCTGCGCGCCGGCGGTCGGCCACGGCGGTTGGCGCTGGTGGAGACCAGCGGCATGCCGGCCGCGACGCAGAGCGCCGCGGCCATCGGGTGCGTGGTGATCCTGACGGCGACCTGGTCGCGCCCGCCAGTGATCCAGGGTGCGGTCAGCGGGCCGGCGCCGATGAGCCAGGTGATGGCCCGCTCGCCCGCTGCGGCCAGCAGCCGCGCCAGTTCGCGTTCGTTCGGCGCGATGTAGCCTGCGAGCTGCCGCGCATCAGCGGCGATCAGGATCAGCCCGGCGCTGAGCGGGCGCTGCTTGAGTGTGCAGAGGCGCCGCACGGCGGCTTCGTCGCCGGGATCGCAACCGAGCCCGTAGACGCCTTCGGTCGGATAGCCGATCAGGCCGCCGGTCTGCAGCACGGTGCGCGCGCGTTGCAGCCAGGCTGCGGCCAGCATCGGGCAGGCTCAGCTTGCGCTGTCTCCCGGCCTGCCGGCGACGGGCGAACCATCCGGCGTCGCCACGGCGTCCGGCGCCGTGGTCCCGGCGCTGTCGGCAGGCTGCTGGCCGTTGCCCTTACGGGCCGCGCGCTTTTTCTTCCCGGCCTTCTTTTTGGCGGCCTTCTTCCGGCCGCCGGCCGCCTTTTTCGCCGCCTTCTTTTTCTTCGCCGGCGCCTTGGCCGCTTTCTTCTTCGCGGCGGCCTTGCCGCGGCGGCCGCGCTGCGGGGCCTTGGCCAGCAACTCCTGGCACTCGGCCAGCGTCAGGCTCTTCGGATCCCGGTCCTTCGGCACCCGCGCGTTCTTCTGCCTGTCGGTGATGTACGGGCCATAGCGCCCGTTCAGCACCTGAATGCCGGCCTCCGGAAAATCCTGGATTACGCGGTTGGCATCGGCTTCCTTCTTCTCGCGGATGATTTCCAGGGCGCGTTCCAGCGTGATCGTGTACGGGTCGTCGTCGCGGATCGACGCGAACTTGTTACCGTACTTCACGTAGGGTCCATAGCGCCCGATGCTGACCGACACCGGTTCGCCCTCCGGCGTTTCACCGAGCTGGCGCGGCAGCTTGAACAGCTCCAGTGCTTCTTCCAGCGTGATCGTGTCCATCTTCTGGCCCGGACGCAGGCCGGCGAACTTCGGCTTGTCTTCGTCGTCGCGCGTGCCGATCTGCACGAAGGGGCCGTAGCGGCCCATGCGCACGCTGACCGGCTTGCCGCTCTTCGGGTCCACGCCCAGCTGCCGCGACAGGTCGTCGCGGCTGACGCTCTGTTCCTTTTCTTCGACCAGCTCCTTGAACGGGTACCAGAACTCGTCCAGCACCTTGAGCCAGTCGCGCTCGCCCCGGGAGATCTCGTCCAGCTCGTCCTCGAGATGCGCAGTGAAGTCGTAGTCGACGTAGCGTGCGAAATGGTTGGTCAGGAAATCGCTGACGGCCCGGCCTACATCGGTGGGGACGAAGCGCTTGCCATCCATCTCGCAATACTTGTTACGGAGCGTTTCGATGATGCTGGCGTAGGTGGACGGCCGGCCGATGCCGTATTCCTCCAGCGCTTTGACGAGGCTGGCCTCGGTGTAGCGCGGCGGCGGCTCGGTGAAATGCTGTTCGGCGCGGATCGACTGCAGATCGAGGACGTCGCCCTCGCTGACCGCCGGCAGGGCCTTGGCCGCTTCTTCGTCCTTCACGTCGTCCTGCCCCTCCTGGTAGACGGCGATGAAGCCGGGCTTGACCAGCGTCGATCCGGTCGCCCGGAATCGGCCGATCTGCGGATCGACGACGGGGACGAGATCCAGCGCGACCATGTCGAAGACCGCGTGCACCATCTGGCAGGCGACGGTGCGCTTCCAGATCAGGCTGTAGAGCTTGAACTGGTCCGGGTTGAGGTAGGGCTTCAGGCTCTCCGGCGTGCGCAACACGCTGGTCGGCCGAATGCCTTCGTGCGCTTCCTGGGCATTCCTGGCCTTGGTCTTGAAGGTCCGCGGTTGCTCCGGCAGGTTCTCGCTGCCGAAGCGCTTGGCGATGAAGTCACGCAGTTCGTCGACTGCTTCGCGCGCCAGATTGACCGAGTCGGTGCGCATGTAGGTGATCAGGCCGACCGTGCCCTCGTCGGTATCGACGCCCTCGTACAGGCGCTGCGCAGTCATCATCGTACGCCGCGCCGTGAAGCCCAGCTTGCGCGAAGCCTCCTGCTGCAGCGTCGAGGTCGTGAACGGGGCGGCCGGATTGCGCTTGCGCTGCTTGCGCTCGATGCCCTGCACGCGTAGCTGGCCGGCGCGGTGCTCGTCGCCGCCGGCCGCGGCCAGCAGGCGGCGGCGTGCCTCAGCGGCCGAGGCCTCGTCCTCGAAGCTGAACTGCTCGACCTTGCGGCCGCGGTACTCGGCGAGCCGCGCCAGGAACGATGCCTCGTCGCGGGCGACGTCCGCCTCGATGGTCCAGTATTCGCGCGGCACGAAGGCTTCGATCTCGCGCTCGCGCTCGACGATCATGCGCAGGGCCGGACTCTGCACCCGGCCGGCCGACAGACCGGTACTGAGCTTCTTCCACAGCAGCGGCGAGAGGTTGAAGCCGACGAGGTAGTCGAGCGCGCGCCGCGCCTGCTGGGCATTGACGAGATCCTGCGACAGCGTCCTCGGGTGTTCGATCGCTTCCTGGATGGCCCGTCGCGTGATCTCGTAGAAGGCCACGCGATGCACCTCGCGCTCGTCCAGCATGCCATGCTCGCGCAACAGTTCGAGCAGGTGCCAGGAGATCGCCTCGCCCTCGCGATCCGGGTCGGTCGCAAGGTACAGAGCGGTGGCCTTCTTCAGCGCGTTTTCGATCGCCCGGACGTGTTTCTCGTTCCGTTCGATCGCCTCGTAGCGCATCGCATAGCCGTGCTCCGGATCGACCGCGCCTTCCTTCGGCTCGAGGTCCCGGACATGCCCGTAGGTGGCCAGGACCTTGTAGTCCTTGCCGAGGTACTTTTCGATGGTCTTCGCCTTGGCCGGCGATTCCACCACGACGATGTTCTTGCTCATCAGCTACCTGCGATGCCGGGGCCCGCCGGGGCCAGAAAAAGCAAAACCGCGGACGAGCCGCGGTTCGGAGCATACACCAAGTCCGCTTACCGGCCGGATCAGTTCACCCTGCCGGTATTCTCCTCGAATACCAGGTCTTCCATCCGGGCGAAAGCGGTCTCCTGTCCCGGCTGGCTGAACAGCACCATCAGCACCACCCATTTCACCTGGTCGACGTCGATGTCAGCGGGGCCCAGCGCGACCAGCCGGTCGATCACCAGTTCGCGCTGCACCGGCGTCAGGATGCCGATCTGCTCGAGGTAGAGAATATAGCCGCGGCAGTCAGCGTCCAGCCGCGACAGCTCGAATTCGTTGAACAGGCGCACCGAGCGCGCAGCCGGACTGGTCGTAAACGGCTCGTCCTGCCGGGCACCGAGACCCTCGAGCCAGTCGAGTGCGTGATCGACTTCCGGCTCGCCGAATCCGGCCTGCAGCAGTTCCTCGCGCAGGACGTCCTGGTCCGGCTCCGGTTGCTGTTCGAAGTCCTGATCGGAATAGGTCTCGAACAGGTACATGAGCACGTCAAGCACGGTTTCGCTCATGGTGGACGCCCTCTTCCCTCTGCTGGTACAGCCCGCCGGGCAGCGGCCGCACCCGGCCTGCCAACTCCAGAATCATGAGCATGGAGGAAACCTCTGCAGCCGTCAATCCGCTGCGGGCAACGAGCTGATCGATGCTGGCGGGCTCCCAGCCGAGTTGTTCCAGCAGGCCGCGCAGGCCGTCATCCAGTGCGGCATCGGCCGTCGCAAGGTCCCCGGCGATGTTTTGTTGAATCGCATTGCGGTGGCTTCCGAGCAGGGGGCCGAGTTCCTCGGCGATATCGGAAATGTTTTCCACGAGTTTCGCGCCATTGCGAATCAATCGGTGACAACCGCGGCTCAGCGGATTATGGATAGAACCGGGCAGGGCGAAGACCTCCCGGCCCTGTTCGGCGGCCAGCCTGGCCGTGATCAGGGCGCCGCTGCGCCAGCCGGCTTCCACGACGAGCACGCCGAGCGCGAGACCGCTGATCAGGCGGTTGCGCCGTGGGAAATGTGCGGCCAGCGCCGGCGTGCCGGGCGGGTGTTCGCTGAGCAAGGTGCCGCCGGCGGCGATCGAGTCGGCCAGCCGCGCATTGGCCGCCGGATAGATCCGGTCGAGGCCGGTGCCGCAGACCGCGATCGTCTGCCCGCCGGCCGCCAGCGCGGCTTCGTGCGCGGCCGTATCGATGCCCCGCGCCAGGCCGCTGGTGATCGTCAGCCCGGCGGCAACGAAGGCGCGCGCGAACTGCCGCGCATCGTCCCGCCCGGCCGGCGTGGCCGCACGGCTGCCGACGATCGCGAGTTGCGGTTCGGTCAGGCTATCGCGCCGGCCGCGCAGGAACAGCAGGACCGGTGGATCGGGGATCTCGCGCAACAGCGGCGGATAATCGTTCTCGTCCCAGCGCAGCAGCGCGTGGCCGGGCTGCTCCAGCCAGCGCAGGCTGCGCTCCAGCAGCCTGGCCGACACCTGCCCGCAGCGCCCGGCGGCCGCCTCCGGCAGGCCCAGCGCGGCCAGTTGCGCGGGACGGGCGGCGAGGATCGCGGCCGGGTCGCCGAAGACCGGCAACAGCCGCTGCAGCTGATGGCCGTTCAGGCCGCGGCTGAGGCCCAGCCGCAGCCAGTCGAGTGTCGACATCCGCCCTCCCGCCGGCAGCCGCGGCGGCAGGGCCGCCGCTCAGCCGGGATTCGTGACCCGGTCCAGGACCTGGATCTCGCGGGTCGCTTCCATGACCAGCGCGTAGCTGATCCGGTCGAAAGTCTTGAAGACCATTACAGTGCCGGCCGGCTCGTCCGGCAAGCGCACTTTCTCGCCGGTCAGGCGTTTTTTGAAGCGGTCGCGCATCACGCCCCCGACGCGCATCGCCGTCAGCACGTGGCCCGGTTCGAGGCCGTGGCGTGCGCCGCGGTTGAGCACGACGACCTGGTACTGGCCGATCTGCGAGATGCCGTCGACGACGTGGATGATCTGGCCGTCGACGGGCTGCTCCGGTGCGCGCGGATAGAAGTTCAGCGGAATGTCGAAGTCCAGCTTGAGCAGCCGGTCGCCGTTGAGCGCCTCGCGGCTGGAACGGTTCAGGCGCAGGGTCGCCGGGTCGCCGCCGCGGCGGATCGTGCCCTCGCCGACGAAGATGCCTTCATAGCCGACGACCTTGCCGTCGTCCGGGTCGACCAGTGGCTCGCCGACGTGCACGACGCTGAAGCCCTCGCCCTCGTCCGTGCCCTCGCCGCGCACATAAAGGTCGTTGCCGGCCCCGCCAATCAGCCGCCCGTCACGGATCCTGAGAATGTAGGGCAGGCGGTCGATCTGATCCTTGTCCAGCACCGCTCCCTTGCTGAGGAAGGCGCTGATGACTTCGAACGGGATCGTCGTGATCGCCTCGTCCAGATCGGTTTCGCGCACGCGCGGCGACAGCCGCTCGACCCCGCCACCGCGCTCCACGCGCAGCTGCGGGCGCCCGTCGACGTAGACCAGGGTCAGCACGTCGCCGGGATATATAAGGTGTGGGTTCTCGATCTGCGGATTGACGTACCAGATCTCGGGCCAGTACCAGGGATCGCGCAGGAACATCGCGGCGATGTCCCAGAGCGTGTCGCCGCGCTTG
>RFHQ01000082.1 GCA_003695765.1 Gammaproteobacteria bacterium | reverse complement strand
CCACGATCGCTCGCAAGGCTTCCCGCAGCCGCGATTCGACCGCTGGCGGATCTTCGGCATCGTAGTACAGGCACAGCGCACCGCTGGCCGCCTGGTGCAAGCGCCAGGCACACAGCCCCGGCAGCTGTTCGAACTGGAACGCCAGCGGCGACACCCGCTGGCCGTCGCCGGCGAGGATCCAGTCGTCCCGCCGCGCCGCTTCGATCACCAGCGTCGGTAGTCGTACCGGACAGGCCACCACCGGCGGGCCCAGCCGCACTCGGTCGCCGAGCCGGTAGCGCAGCAATGGTTGCCGGCGCAGAAACAGCGGCGTGGCGAGCAGCCCGTCGGCATCGTCCTCGAGCAGGACCTGATCGACATTGGCGTGGTACTCGCCGCAATGCGGGCATTGCCAGGCCAGCGCGCCGGTCTCGGTCGCGCCGTAACGATCCAGCACCGGCGCGCCGAAGGCCTCGCCGATGCGTGCCCGCCATGCCGGTAGCAGGTACTCGCCGCCCGACCCGACGTAGCGGGGGCGTATGTCGGCCAGCGGCTCCGGCGCCAGTTCCACGAAACGCAGGATCGCGCTGGCGATTCCGCGGATCAGCTGAGGACGCAGCGCATCCAGCAGCTGCCACGCGGGACCGGGATCGGCGGCCGCGCCGACGAACCAGGTCCGATACTCGCGGCCACCATAGACGAAACGCTTTGGCGGCATGTCTGGCGTCGCGCACCAGTTGCCATCGACGAACACGACCTGGTGGACGAGCCTCGGCAAGTCGTAGAAGAGTTGCGGGCGATACAACAGCGCGCGGCGGAATTCGCGTTCTCGCCGATCGTTGACGACGCTGACCTGGAACCCGCTGGTACCGGAAGTCCGCGTCGCCCGCAGATCCTCGCCCGGCGCGACCGGCACGTTCGCGAGCTCGGCTTTTTCCAGCGGCGGCACGTCGGCCAGCCGCCGCGCCCTGCCGATCCGCCGCCGATAGAACGTACTGTGTGCCCGGAACCAGTCGAGCAGCAGCGCCTCATCGACTGGCGGTGGCGGCGCGAGCGCAGCAGCATGCAGCGCCTCGGCCCAGCGCAGCTGCGGCGCGTCGATCGCCGCCGCTGGCAGCACCGGCATGGCCGGGGCCGGTGCCACGTCAGTCCGCCAGAAAATCCACGACCGCCTGCGCGAGCCGCTGCGGATGATCTTCGATCAGGTAGAAGCTGCAGTCGGGCAACAACTGGTGCGACTGGCCTGCCGCGCCGGGAATCTGCTGCTGGAAGGCCTGCGCACTGCGCCCGTCGTTGCTGTTGTAGAGCGTCAGCGCCGGTCCCTGCCATGCGCGCATCGCGTCCCAGGCTTCGATGTAGACCCGTGCCTCCGGCTCCTCGAGCACCACCGGGTGAATCATCGGAAAGCGTTTCGGGCCAGCCTTGTACCGCTCGTCCGGAAACGGCGCGTCGTAGGCAGCGATCTCCGCGACCGACATCTCGCGCACGACGCCTTCGGCCACCATCTCACCCATCGGGAACTTCGGCTGCGCAAACATGCGCGCGCGCCAGTCCAGGAACCACTGCTTGCCCGGCGGATTCGGCAACGGCGGTTGCGCGCTGCTGAAGATCAGTTTCCCGTAACGGCCTGGATCGCCAGTGATCACCGGCAGAGCGAAGTTGCTGCCCCAGTCGAAACAGTAGAGATGCACGCCAGGCGAGGTGCATGCATCGAGGAAGGCCTGCAACCAGCGATGATGCGCCGCGTGGGTATGCCGCTCGCCATCGGCTGGCTTGTCCGAGCGGCCGAAACCGATGAAGTCGGGCGCCAGCACGCGGTAGCCGGCGGCCACCAGCGGCCCGATCATGTGGCGATAGATATAGCACCAGGATCCCTGGCCATGCAGCAGCACGAGCTCGCCGCGCTCGCCGCTGCCCTCGTCCAGGTAATGCATGCGCAGGCCGGCATCTTCGCCGTCGAGTTCGAGGTAATGCGGCGCAAAGTCGTAGTCCGGCAGGCCGGCGAAGCAGTCGTCCGGGGTACGCAGAATCTCGCTCATGGGTCTACTCCGTGTCCGCGAGCGCACCATCCGCATCGTTCGCGGCGGCCGCATGCGCCCGCTCGGCCGCGCGTCGCTTCAGCGCAAAGGCCAAAAAGACCATCAGGCCGGTCAGCACGGCCAGCACCAGGAAGGCCGATTGATAGCCATGCACGCCACCACCGCGGGAAGCCGCCACGGCGCCGACGATTGCCGCACCGAGCAACTGGCCAACAGCCATGAACACGGTCAGCAAGCCCTGGGCCGCGGCGCGGTCCTCCGGGTGGGCTTCGTTCAACACGATATAACGGAACGGCGCACCGAGCAGACCGGCCAGGCCGAGCCCGCCAAGGATGCCACCGCCGATGAACACCGTGTAGGTGATCGGCAGTTCCGAGTACATCAGCAGGCCGATAAAGACGCAGACCAGGCCGCATTGCACGATCAGCCGCGAGCCGATGCGATCGAGCAAGCGGCCGATCAGCGGTGCGGCGACGGTCATCGCGAGCACCGACGGCAACATCAGCCAGGCGGCCGTCGACTCGCTGACGCCGAGGCCGGCTACGGCCAGTGCCGGAAAGAACACCGAACTGGATTCCACGGTGCCCACGCCCATCGCGATCGTCACCGTCAGCCGGATCTGCCGCGAGTCGAAAAACGACGGCCGCACCACCGGGTCGACGGCACGCTTCTCGAAGCGCCAGAACAGTGGCAAGAGCACCGCCGTACCCGCGAGGAAGGGCCAGACCTGCAGCGAGCGCAGGCTATCCAGCAAACGCGAGCTGTCGAGGTTGGTCACGGCGATCGCGAGACCCGCCAGTGCCAGCGACAGGGTCAGCGCGCCGGCCGCGTCGAAGGGCTTGGGCTCGCGTGCGCCGCTACCGGGCAGCAGCCGCCAGGCATAAGCGATCAGCACGGCCGCGATCGGCAGGTTGATCAGGAACAGCCAGTGCCAGGACCAGCGCAGCAGGATGCCGCCGAGCACCGGCCCGACCAGGAAGGCCAGGCCAAAGACCGCGCCGATCAGGCCCAGCGCGCCGCCGCGCTTTTCCGGTGGGAAGGTATCGCCGATCACGGCCGCCGCGACCGGGAAGATGCCGCCGGCGCCGAAGCCCTGGATCGCGCGAGCCAGCATCAGGAAACCGATGCCCGGCGCAATCACCAGCAGCAGCGAGCCCAGCGCAAAGCCACCGACGCTGAGCGCGTAGATCAGCCGGCGGCCGTAGCGGTCCGACAGCTTGGCGAGCAACGGAGTGCCGATCAGTTGCGTCAGCACGTAGATGTTGAACAACCAGGACAACTGGCGGTTGTCCATGTCGAAATCGGCCTGAATGGCCGGCAGCGCCGGGCCGATGATCGCCAGGTCCAGCGCGCCCATCAGCACGCCGACGAACAGCAGCGCCAGCACCTTGCGTGCCTGTTGTGCCTCCATTGATCCTTCCTCTCAGGTCGTTCTCGGCAGGCGGCGAAAATCCAGTGCCTGCTCCGGCGACAGATGAAAGTCTGCCAGGGCCGTCAACAGCGACAAGTTGGAATTCAGCAACTCGCGGTTGACATTCAGCAGCGACGAGGTTTCCGCCTGCGGTATCGTACCCGCGCTGACGTCGCCGTAGATCTCTCCGTGCAACTGGTCGTGCCATTCGTGCACCTGCTGGATACACTCGAGCAGGTCCTCCGGCCGGACCCGGTCCTGTCCTGCACGCCGCAAGCTATATAGCTCGCCGTAGAAACTGCCCTGAACACTGCGGAAATGGTCCAGGTAGGCCAGCAAGCGCGGGCTGCCCAGCTCCTCGAACTCGCGCAGGTTGTGGCGGATGTCCTTGAGCTGCTTGGTGGAATGCACGGCCTCGCGGACTGCGGACAGCAGCTGGCTGATACGGCGCGACTGGCCTTCGTCCAACGGCTGGCTCTGGACGCGGGCGGCAAAGCTCAGGATCTCGCCTTCGAGCTGCTTGGTGCCGTCGTACAGCAGGTCGAAGCGGCCAGTCAGTTCCTCTGGCTCCTCGACCGCGACGGGCGGCCGGCCCGGCGGCATCGGCAGCGGCGGGTTGAAGGCCCGCATGTTCAAGCGGATGACCCGGGCGATCAGCCGCGCCGTCTCGCGCTCGATCGCCCGCAGGCCGGCATCGACGACCGCCGGATTCACCTCTGGCAGGTAGCGTGCCATCGCCGGCAACGGTCTGGCGAAGTGACTTTCCAGCCAGCCGGCAAACGGCTTCAGCAGCGGCACGAAGATCAACAGCCCGATGAAGTTGAAGCTGCTGTGGAATGCCACCAGCGCATATAGCGGATCGTCGATGCCGACGGCGGCGATCAGCGCGAGCAGCGGCAGCCGCAGGACAAATGCGATGACATCGGTCACCAGGTTGAATATCAGGTGCGCCACGGCGACCCGGCGCTTCGACGGGCTGCCTTTCAACGCCCCGAGCAAGACGGTCGTCGTGGTGCCCAGGTCCGCTCCGATCGCGATGGCCGCGGCGTTCGGCAAGCTGATCACACCCGCGTGCAGCGCTGCCAGTGTGACCATCATGGTCGCGGAACTCGACTGGATGATGCCGGCGAAGACCACGCCGAACAGCAGGTACTGCCAAGGCGCGAAGCCGGCGAGCCGCTGCACGTCGACGCTATCGGCCAACCCGCCGACACTGGCTTTCATGAACTCGAGGCCCATCAACAGCAGGCCCAGGCCCACGGTGATCTGCCCCACCCGCGCGCTGGCCTCGCGCCCGAAGACATAGAGCAGCCCGCCGAGCGCGACCAACGGCAGCACCAGCGCATCGAGTTCCACCTTGAAGCCGAGCGTGGCCACGATCCAGCCGGTGAAGGTGGTGCCGAGGTTGGCGCCGAACACCACGCCGAGCGCGCTGGACAGGGGCAACAGGCCGGCGGCCGTGAAGGCCAGCACGATCAGCCCGACGACCGAGCTGCTCTGCAAAATTGCCGTGGCCGCCGTCCCGGCCAGCACGGCGCGCAGCGGGGTCGACGTGCGCTCGCGCAGGAAACTCGAAAGACGCCGCCCGCCGATCGCACGCAGCGCGTCCTCCAGTTGCGCCATCGCGAACAGGAACAGGCCGAGGCCGGCCAGCATGCGCCATAAGTCGACCTGCTCGCTCACCACAGCCTCGGCCACAGCGATGCGCTCTGCCGGCGCCAGCGGCGGTAGGCCTCGCTCGCCCCGTGTCGCAGCGACTGCACACGATCGAGCCGCCAGGCTTCCGACAGCATCAGCAGCACGATGTAGGCCGGCGCAATCACCGCGGTCAGCGCGTCATCGATACTCATCGCACCGGCGAGGCCCGCGCTGATCAGCCCGAACTGGTACAGGATCTCGCCAGCATAGTTCGGGTGCCGCCAGCGCCGGTAGAGTCCGGCCGTCACCAAGCGTTGCGGGTCGTCCGCCTTGACCCGCTGTTTCTGCCAGTCGGCGATGGCCTCGATCAGCAAGCCGGCAAGCATCAGCCCGGCGCCGGCGACGACGGCGGGCGACCACAGGGGGCGGGCGCCAGCGAAAGCCACCTGGCTCCCGGCCATGGCCAGCGATTGCAGGTGAAAGCCATACAACAGGCTGCACATCAGCCACAGTGACAACCGGGCCGGCAACGGCAGCTGGCGATCCGCCTCGCCGACCTTCGCGACGCGCGGCGCATAGGACGGGCTGGCCTGCCGATGCCAGGTGAACAGCGCCAGTCGCAGGCCATAGGCGGTGGCCAGTCCACCGAGCAGCCAGGCTGCCGGGGTCTGGAGCCAGATGGCGATCAGCAGCCCGTTCAGCAGTGACGCGAGTGCATAGCTGTAGTTGAACACATGCACGAAGCGCTGGAACACCAGCAGGCTGCAAGCGCCCGCCACGGCCAGCATCGCCCAGTGCAACGGGCTCCAGGCGCCGCTGGCCACGCGCCAGGCGAGCAGACCCAGCATCGCCAGCGCGAAACCGCTGAAGATGAACTGGATGCGGCGGCCCATCAGGCTCGCGGAGGAGGGGTCGACATGGCGCGTAGAATAACCCGATGCGTTACATCGAACCGCTGTTCCGCGAACTCGGCGCGTTAATCAGATCACTGCACAGACTGTCTTCAGCTCCTGGTAGTTCTCGACCGCGCGCCTCCCACTGTCGCGGCCCCAGCCTGACTGCTTGATCCCGCCAATCGGGAGACTGGCATCGTAGAGCGAGTGCCCATTAATCCATACGGTGCCTGCCTCGATCTGCTCCGCCAGACGATGTGCTGCGCTCAGGTTTTCTGTCCAAACGCTGGCTGCAAGACCGTAGTGGCTGTCGTTTGCCTGCGCGATGACCTCGTCGGTATCGTCGAATGTGGCGGCAACCAGCACAGGCCCGAAGATCTCCTCGCGGACGATCGCCATGTCCGGGCGCACGCCGGCGAGAATCGTCGGCATGACAAAACTTTCGTTGTCGCCTCCACATTCACCGCCGGCGAGTTTCTGCGCGCCGTCCCCGATGCCCGATTCGATGTATTGCATCACCCGCCCGGCATGCAGGCGGCTGACCAGTGGACCGAGCTGGGTTTCGGGATCCAGCCCGTGGCCCAGTTTCAGGTCAGCCGCCTGGGCGCAGAGCCCATCCAGAAGCTCATCCCACAGCTCAGAATGGCAGTACAGGCGTGAGCCGGCTACGCAGACCTGCCCAGCGTTGAAAAAAATGCCCTGGGCAATACCAGGTATGGCCAGCTCCAGATCGGCGTCCGGCAGCACGATAACCGGAGACTTTCCGCCAAGCTCCAGTGACACCCGCTTCAGATTGCCTTTCGCAGCATCGAGGATCGCGCGGCCGGTTTCGGTCGAGCCGGTGAATGCCACCTTGTCGACATGCACGTGCCGCGCCAGGGCCACGCCGGTCACGTTACCCGGCCCGGTCACGATATTCAGCACGCCAGGCGGGAATCCCGCCTCGGTGAACAGCTCGCCGAGGCGGATGGCCGTGAGCGACGTATCCTCCGCAGGTTTCAGCACAACCGTGCAGCCGGCGGCCAGGGCGGGTGCAAGTTTCATCGCGGTCAGCACCAGCGGCGAGTTCCACGGCACGATCGCGGCGACCACGCCAACGGGTTCCGGACGCGTATAGGCGAAGATGCGCTTGCCCGGGGGCTGGTAATCGATGGAAGTCGGAATGGTCGCGCCCTCGATCTTCGAAGCCTGTCCCGCGAAATAGCGGAACTGCCCGATTCCGCCCGGAATTTCGGCATATAAGCCAACCCCCAGCGGCTTGCCCTGATCCAGCGTCTCCAGTTCGGCCAGCTCCTCGAGGTGCTGCTCCAGGAGTTCGGCGACGCGCCACAATAGCCCGCCGCGCTGCGCCGGCGTCAGTCCCGGCCAGCTCCCCGACTTCAGCGCGGCCCGCGCGGCCGCGACCGCAGCGTCAACGTCCTCTGGCCCGGCGATAGCGATGCTGCCGATCTGCTCCCCGGTCGCGGGATCGATACAGGGCATCCGGCCACCTTCCCTCGCCTCCACCCACTCGCCAGCGATCAGCAGACGCTTGTCCGGTCGGCTCAGAAAAGCTAGTGCACCGGCATTCGTCGCCTGGGTGCGTGCCATGTGGAGTTTCATGCTGTTTCTCTGATCTGCTGGAGGTAGTGATCGACGATCGCCTCACGCGTCGTCCACCAGACACCGTCCAGCCCCTGCGCGAACTCGATGAATTCCCGCAACGCGCGGATCCGGTAGGCGCGTCCGGACACATGCGGATGCAGGCCGACGTTCATGATGCGGCCCGTCTGTTCTCCTTCTGCATGCAGCACCTGCAGTTCCTCGATCAGGATATCGCGCAGCTCGTCGGTCGTGTGACCTCGCCGCACGACCAGCGTGAAGTCGTTTATTTCGTTGGAATAAGGTACGGCGACCAAGCTCCCCTGCCGGGTGCGCAGCAGATAGGGCTGATCGTCATTCATCAGGTCACAGTAGAAGCGGCAGCCGTACTCCGCGAGAATTTCTGCGGTCTCTAACGTGCCGCGCAACGACGACGACAACCAGCCGCGAGCCTTGCGACCGACGGTTTCTTCGTAGACCCGCAGCGTCCTGGCAATCACTTCCCGTTCGCGTCCGGGGTCGCCGGCATAGTCCGTCAGTAGTTCGCCCTGCTCGTAATTATGCGCGAGAATCTCGCAGCCGCGT
>RFHQ01000081.1 GCA_003695765.1 Gammaproteobacteria bacterium | reverse complement strand
GGCACCCAGCCGGAATTCACGTGCAACTGCGCGACCTGGCGATAGTCCTGCTCGAACAGTGCCAGGAAGTTACCGGCCAGGTATTGCCGGTCGCGTTCGTCCAGGCTGCCGCAGATGCCGAAGTCGACCGCGGCATAGCGCGGGTTCTCCGGATCAGAGACGTCGACGAAGATGTTGCCCGGGTGCATGTCCGCGTGAAAGAAATTGTCGCGGAACACCTGGGTGAAGAAGATCTCCACGCCGTTCTCGGCGAGCTTCGCGATATTGGTCCCGGCGGCCTCCAGCGCCGGGCGGTCGCTGATCGGGATGCCGCGAATGCGCTCCATGACCAGCGCCCGCGGGTTGCAGTAGTCCCAGTAGACCTCGGGCACGTAGATGATGTCGGAGTCCTGCCAGTTGCGCCGCAGCTGTGCCGCATTGGCTGCCTCGCGCATCAGGTCCAGTTCGTTGTAGATCGTCTTCTCGTATTCCGCGACGACGTCCCGCGGCCGCAGTCGCCGGCCATTCTCCCAGTAACGCTCGGCCAGCTCGGCGAGCGCGTGCATGACTTCCAGGTCGCGGCGGATCTGTTCGCGGACCCCGGGGCGCAGCAGCTTGACTATCACGTCTTCGCCGCCGGGCAGACGCGCCGCATGCACCTGCGCGATCGACGCCGCGGCCAGCGCCTCGGGCTCGAATTCACTGAACACCTGTTCCGCCGGCCGGCCATAGGCCAGTTCCACCGAAGCCAGCGCCTCGGCCGCGGAAAACGGTGGCACGCGGTCCTGCAGCTTCGCCAGCTCCTGGCCGATGTCCTCCGGCAGCAGGTCCTGCCGCGTCGAGATCGACTGGCCGAACTTGACCCAGACCGGTCCCAGTTCCTGCAGCGCTTCGCGGATGCGCAGGCCGCGGGGCACGTCGCTGCGCCGGGCCGCCCATGTGGATGGCGACAGCAGGAACAGGTAGCGCAGCGGGCGCAGCAGGTGCGTCGCGCGGATCAGTTGGTCGAGCCGATGGCGGACCAGCACGCGCTGGATCGCCAGCAGGCGGAACAGCAGGCGCAGCCGGCGCTTCACGCCTGCTCCCGCGCGCCGAGACGAGCGAGGCGCTGCGCCGCGCGCTCGACATCGTGCTGCAGCTCGTCCACGGCGGCATGGAACTCCTCGAGCTCGGTGCGGCTCGGCGTTTCGCCACGCTCGTCGCGGAGATACTCGGCCAGGCTGCGCCCCAGCGAGCGCAGCGCGCGGCGGGCCCAGGCCGCCGCTTCGCCGCCGGCCAGGTACAGCTCATGGCCTGCCACGTCACCGAAGACCCGGCTCAGCAGTTCCTCTGCCTCGGGCGCGGCCATGCGCAGCAGGGCCTGAAAGCGCATCGCAGTGTCCGGGTCGCCGGCGAGCTTGAGGCCGCCGGCGCGGAAGGCAGCGCTGCCGTCGCCGTCCAGCACCCGGGCGAAGCTCAGCGGGCTGCCGCTGAGTTCCGCGTCCGCGGGCGCGTCGTCCTGCTTCACTTCGCAGCGGCCGTCGCGGACGGACAGCCGCAGCCGCAGGCCGGGCGGGGTCAGCTCGATGGCCAGCGAACGGCCGTCCAGTTCGCGGGCCTGGGCACGCGCGGTCGCCGACTCGTCGAGGCCGCGATTGAGCAGGGACTGCAGCAGCTTCGCCGGCGCGGCCATGTCAGTAGCGGTAGCCGAGGTGCAGGGCCACGATGCCGCCGCTCAGATTGTGGTAGCGGCAGTCCTCGAGGCCGGCGGCCCGCAGCATTTCCAGCAATTCGTCCTGGGCTGGATGCATACGGATGGATTCGGCCAGATAGCGGTAGCTGGCGGCATCCCGGGCGACGATCTCGCCGAGGGCCGGCAGCACCTTGAAGGAATACAGGTCGTACAGCGGGCGCATGGGCTTCAGCACCGGGCGGGAGAACTCCAGCACCAGCAGCCGGCCGCCGGGCTTCAGCGTGCGGGCCATCGAGTTCAGTGCCGCCTGCTTGTCGGTCACGTTGCGCAGGCCGAAGCCGATGGTCACGCAATGGAAACTCTCGTCACGGAAGGGCAGGCACTCGGCATTGGCCTGCACCATGCGCAGATTGCGCCACAGGCCGCGATCCAGCAGCCGGCGTCGGCCCTCGCGCAGCATCGACGCATTGATGTCGGACAGGATCACGAGGCCGTCCCGGCCCACCTGGCGGCTCATGCCGGCGGCCAGGTCGCCGGTGCCGCCGGCCACGTCCAGCGCCCGCTGGCCGGGACGCAGCCCGGTACGCGCCAGTGTGAAGCGCTTCCAGAGCCGGTGCAGGCCCGCGGACATCAGGTCGTTCATCAGGTCGTACTTGCCCGCGACCGAATCGAAGACGCCGCGCACGCGGGCGGCCTTTTCTTCGACCGGCACCTGCTGGAAGCCGAAATGGGTTGTCTCGGGACGCTGTTCGCTCATCGCCGTCTGTCCGCCGGGGAGCGTAGTTTAGCGGTATCGCGAGCGCGGCGCGCCCGGGACCGCTCAGAGGATGTAGCGGCTCAGGTCCTCGTTGCGGGCCAGTTCGGCCAGGTGCTCGTCGACGTAGGCACCGTCGATCACCAGGGTCTCTCCGCGGTGAGCCGGCGCCGCATAGGCGATGTCCTCGAGCAGGCGCTCCATCACCGTGTGCAGGCGGCGGGCACCGATGTTCTCGTTCTGCTCATTGACCTGCCAGGCGATCTCCGCGATCCGGCGCACGCCGGACTCGGCGAATTCCAGGCGCACGCCCTCGGTGGCCAGCAGAGCCTGGTATTGCTCGCACAGCGATGCATCCGGCTCGGTCAGGATGCGCACGAAATCGTCGCTACTGAGCGCGCTCAGCTCGACGCGGATCGGGAAGCGGCCCTGCAGTTCCGGGATCAGGTCCGCCGGCTTGGCCGTGTGGAAGGCGCCGGAGGCGATGAACAGGATATGGTCGGTGCGCACCATGCCGTACTTGGTGCTGATCGTGCAGCCCTCGACCAGCGGCAGCAGGTCGCGCTGCACGCCCTCACGAGAGACATCGGCCCCCAGCGTGTCGGCGCGCCGCGCCACCTTGTCGATTTCGTCGATGAACACGATGCCGTTTTCCTCGACGTTGCGCACTGCGTTCAGCTTGATCTCGTCTTCGTTGATCAGCTTCGCGGCCTCCTCTTCGCGCAGCAGCTCGCGCGCTTCGCGAATCTTCAGCTTGCGCCGGCGCTTGCGCCCCCCGCCGAGGTTCTGGAACATGCTCTGCAGCTGGCTGGTCATTTCTTCCATGCCGGGCGGCGCCATGATCTCGACGCCCAGCGCCGGGGTCTGCAGCTCGATTTCGATCTCGCGTTCGTCGAGTTCGCCTTCGCGCAGCTTCTTGCGCAGCTTCTGCCGGGTCTCTGCCGCGCCGGGATCCGGCGGCTGGCCGAGGGTGGTCGTCGGCGGCGGCAGCAGCGCATCGAGAATGCGTTCTTCGGCGGCGTCCTCGGCGCGACCGCGCACCTTCTCCAGCTCCGTTTCCCGCATCAGCTTGACGGCGGCATCGGCCAGGTCCCGAATGATGCTGTCGACTTCGCGGCCGACGTAGCCGACCTCGGTGAACTTGGTGGCCTCGACCTTGATGAACGGTGCGTTCGCCAGGTTGGCGAGGCGCCGGGCGATCTCGGTCTTGCCGACGCCGGTCGGGCCCATCATCAGGATGTTCTTCGGCGTGATCTCTTCGCGCAGCGCGGGGTCGACCTGCATGCGGCGCCAACGGTTGCGCAGCGCGATGGCCACGGCCCGCTTGGCCGCATCCTGCCCGACGATGTGCTTGTCCAGTTCCCGGACGATCTCGCTCGGCGTCAGTTGTTGCATCGTGGGTTCGCTTTCCGGCTCAGTTGCCGCCGAGCGTTTCGATAACGAGCTGCTCATTGGTGTAGACGCAGATTTCCGCGGCGATCTTCAAGGCACGCCGCACGATTTCTTCGGCCGACAGTTGCGTGTTCTCCAGCAAGGCCCGTGCTGCCGCCTGCGCATAGGGACCGCCGGAGCCGATGGCCATCAGGTCCTGCTCGGGCTCGATCACGTCGCCGTTGCCGGAGACGATGAAGGACTTTTCCCGGTCCGCGACACAGAGCAGCGCTTCGAGTCGCCGCAGCCGGCGATCGGTGCGCCAGTCCTTGGCCAGCTCGATCGCGGCGCGGGTCAGGTTGCCGTACTGCTCCAGCTTGGCTTCGAACAGTTCGAACAGCGTGAAGGCATCGGCCGTGCCGCCGGCGAAGCCGGCGATGATCCGCCCGCCGGCCAGCGGCCGCACCTTGCGGGCATTGTTCTTCATGATCGTATTGCCGAGGCTGACCTGGCCGTCGCCGCCGATGGCGACCACGCCATCGCGGCGCACCGACACGATCGTGGTGCCGCGGTACTGTTCCATTGTCGGATCCTTATTCGCCCTCGTTGTCCGGACCGGCCCGGCGGCGCGCGCGCGGGTGGGCCTCGTCGTATATCTGGGCGAGGTGCTGGAAATCAAGGTGCGTATAGACCTGCGTCGTGCTGATGTCGGCGTGGCCCAGCAATTCCTGCACACCCCGCAGGTCCCGGCTCGATTCGAGCAGGTGGGTCGCAAAGCTATGACGGAACAGGTGGGGATACAGCCGGCGCGGCAGCCCGCTGCGCTGCGCCCAGTAGCGGACCCGGCGCTGCACGACGCGGGGGCTGATGCGCCGCCCGCGGACGCCGACGAACAGCGCCGGCTCGTCCTCGGCCGCGAGCTGGCCGCGGACGCGCAGCCAGGCGCGCAGCGCCTGGCGCGCGGCCCGGCCGACCGGCAGCAGCCGCTGCTTGTTGCCCTTGCCGGTGACCCGGACGGTGGCGTCGTCCAGGTCGACGTCGCCGGGATCGAGACCGACCAGTTCGCCCAGCCGCAGGCCCGACGAATACAAAAGCTCCAGCATCGCCCGATCGCGCAGCACCACCGGCTCGTCGCCGCGGATCGCAGTCAGCAGCCCGGCCATCTCGTCGACGTCCAGCGTGGCCGGCAGCCGCTTCGGCGCCCGCGGTGCGTTGACCTCGCTGGCTGGGTTGTGCTGCAGGCGGCCTTCGCGCACGAGGAAGTTGAAAAAACTGCGAATGCCGGACAGGCGCCGCTGGATGCTGCGCGGTCCGAGGCCGCGTGCGTGGCTGATCGCGGCGAAGCGGCGCAGGTGGTGCATCTTGAGTTCCGGCCAGCTCTGGATGCCCTGCTCCTCGCAGAAGCTCAGCAGGCAGTCGAGGTCGCGGCGGTAGGCCTTGACCGTGTGGGCGGACAGGCGGCGTTCACTGCCGAGCTGCGCCAGGAACGCATCCGCCATTTGCCGCTGGCCATCGTCCATCGTTCACGGCCGGCGATGGCCGCCCGTCGTCAGGCGGCCTCGGCCGGGCGTTGCAGTGCGCAGCTCGCCAGTTCGCCGAGCCGGTCAAGGAAATCGATGCTCTTGCCCGGGTGGAAGTGGTCGGCGTCGCGGCTGCCGATCGCCAGGAAACCGAGGCTCGCGTCGGCGCCGAGCGGCAGC
>RFHQ01000080.1 GCA_003695765.1 Gammaproteobacteria bacterium | reverse complement strand
TCTGCTGCCGTTGTTCGATCCGCCGCGCGGAGACTCCCGCGAGGTGATCGCGGAATTGAAGCGACAGGGTGTCGAGGTGAAGATGGTCACCGGCGACAACCTCGCCGTAGCCCGCTACATTGCGCGGCTGCTCGATATCGGCGACCGGATCGAGGATGTTCGTGCCTTGCGCGGCGAGAGCACCGAGGAATATGAGTTGCTCGCGCGACTCATCGCCAAGGCGTTGCTGAAGGTGCTGAAGGCGGACACGCCGGCGGACGAAGTCGACCGACAGGCGCAGCAAGTCGCCGCGCTGGTGCGCAAGGAACTCGGCGAGATACCGCTGCCGGAAGGCACGGTCAGGCGCCATGAATCTGAAATCATCGCGCATATCGAGCGCGCCAACGGCTTTGCGCAGGTCTATCCGGAAGACAAGTTCTATATCGTCGACGAATTGCAGAAGGCGGATCACATCGTGGGCATGACCGGCGATGGCGTCAACGATGCGCCGGCACTGCAGAAGGCGGACGTCGGCATCGCCGTCAGTGGGGCGACGGACGCCGCACGCGCCGCCGCCCGGATCGTACTGACTGCGCCTGGGCTCAAAGTGATCCTCGAAGCGATCGAGCAGGCACGCATCACCTTCGAGCGCATGCGCAGCTATGCCGTTTTCCGCATCGCGGAGACGATCCGGATCGTCATTTTCATGGGGCTCGCAATCGGCGTATTTCAGTTCTATCCGGTGACCGCGCTGATGATCATCATCCTGGCCCTGCTCAACGACATACCGATCCTGGCGATCGCCTATGACAATACACGCTTGCGGCAGCGGCCAGTTCGCTGGGACATGCACGAAGTGCTGATCATGGCCGGCTGGCTGGGCGTCGCGGGGGTGCTGTCCTCGTTCGCACTGTTCTGGTTCCTGATGGTCTATCTTCGCCTGCCGATCGACTTCGTGCAGTCGGTGTTCTTTGCCAAGCTGGTCATTGCCGGTCATGGCACGATCTACAACACACGTATCGACGACTGGTTCTTCAAGCGCCCCTGGCCATCCGGAATTCTCTTCGGGGCGACCTTTTCCAGCCGCGTGGCTGGTACGATCATTGCCGCGAAGGGCTTTGGCCTGATGACGCCGATCGGCTGGGACTGGGCGCTGGGCATGTGGGCCTATGCGCTCGCCTGGTTCGTCTTCAACGATGCAGTGAAGATGGGCGTCCTGCGTTATTACCGGGCGCAGCGCGCAATCGTGGGACAGTGACCCGAATTCGGGCACCAAGCGGGGCGGCGGGCACTGCGGCGTGAGAGCCGCGCCGGTTGCCGCCATGATCGGCGAGGAGATGCCAGGCATATGTCATTGAGACGAAGACTGATCGGCATGACATTGCTGATCGCCCTTGGGGCCGGCGGGTTGCTGATTTATCTCGCGCTGCAACAGGGCGAGCCGCATGTCGGCGAACTGACTCTGTACGGCAATGTCGATCTGCGGGATGTGCGCGTAGCGTTTCGAGTCAGCGAATACGTCAAGACTTTGCACGTCGATGAAGGCGACGCGGTGACGCGGGGGCAGCTACTGGCGGAACTGGACGATCGCCGCTTGCGCGAGACCGTCGCCGAGCGCGAGGCGGAATACCGGCTGCGGCAGCAGGAATTGCTGGAACTCGAGCGCGGCAGCCGGCCGGAGGACATCGACGCGGCACGCGGCGAGGTCGCGGCTCTGGAAGCCGAGTTGGCGGAAGCGCGCCGCAATTATGCACGCCAGGCGGATCTGCTCGCGGAAAAGCTGGTCGCACAGGAACGCGTCGACGCGGCGCAGGCCGCCAGGGACAGCCTGGCCGGCCGACTCCGGGCGGCTCGCGCGCGGCTGCAACGCTTGATCGCCGGTCCGCGGGTCGAGCAGATCGAGGCGGCGCGGGCGCGCTTCGCCGCCGCCGACGCCGCACTGGCGCGCGCACGCACGGATCTGGCGGACGCCGAACTGCATGCGCCGGCCGATGGCGTGATTCAGAACCGTTTGCTCGAGCCCGGCGACATCGCGGGGCCACAGGTTCCGGTTTTCAGCCTGGCCTTGACGAACCCGCTGTGGGTCCGGGCCTATGTCCCGGAGCCGGATCTCGGCAAGCTACGTGAAGGCATGGCGGCCAGCGTGACCAGCGACAGCTTTCCGGGCGAGACTTTCGACGGTTGGGTCGGGTTCATCTCGCCGACGGCTGAATTCACGCCGAAGAATGTGGAAACCCCGGAGCTGCGCACGCGGTTGGTCTATCGCGTGCGTGTATTCGTCTGCAACGCCGGTAACCGGCTGCGGCTGGGCATGCCGGTGACCGTGACCGTCAAGCCGGCGGCGGGAGCGCGGGCTGCTTGTGGACCGGATTGAGACCGCCGCCGCTCGGCCCCAGGGCGATGCGCCCGCCGTCGAATTGCGCGGCGTCAGCCGGCGGTTCACAGGCGGGGCACGGCCGGTCGTCGCGCTCGCCGGTATCGATGCGCAGGTCCGTGCCGGCCGCATCACCGGCTTGATCGGGCCGGACGCGGCCGGCAAGACGACCTTGCTGCGCATCATCGCCGGCCTGCTGCAGGCGGATGCAGGCTGTATCACGGTTTTCGGGCGGGATGTCGGCCGGGAAGCACTCGCCGTCCAGGCGGAGCTCAGCTACATGCCGCAGCGTTTTGGCCTGTACGAAGATCTCAGCGTGCAGGAGAACCTGGACCTGTACGCCGACTTGCGCGACCTGCAGCCACAGGAACGGCCGGCGCGCTACGCGGAACTGCTGGCAATGACCGGCCTGCGTCCGTTCACCGGGCGCCTGGCAGGGCGCCTGTCGGGTGGGATGAAGCAGAAGCTCGGTGTTGCCTGCGCGCTGGTCAGGGCGCCGAGGCTGCTGTTGCTCGATGAGCCCACGGTCGGAGTCGACCCGGTGTCCCGGCAGGAGCTGTGGGAGATCATTCAGCGCTTCGCGGCGGAGGCGGGCACGACCGTGCTGATCAGCACGTCCTACCTCGACGAGGCCGAACGCTGCGATGAGGTCATCTTGCTGCGCGACGGGCACTGCCTCGGCCAGGGCCGGGCGGCGGCGTTCAGCGACCGGCTGCGCGGGCGGACATTTCTGGTCACCGCGACCGGGCGGCGTCGCCGGGAACTCCAGCAAGCGCTGCGCGGCCATCCGGGTGTGTTGGATGCCGTCGTGCAGGGTCGCGGTGTCCGGATCCTGACGGACGCCGGCGCCGGCACGGGAGAGCCGCCGCCGCTGGGGGAGGAGTTGCAGGTCGAACCGGTGCCGCCGCGATTCGAGGATGCTTTCATCGACATCGTGACCGGGCTGCAGGCACAGGCCACCGGTCCCGGCTTCGGCGCAGCCGGGGCAGCACCACCGGCGGCCGTGGCCGATCGGACTGCCACGGACGAGGTCGTGATCGAAGTCAACCAGGCGCGGCGGATGTTCGGGCAGTTCTGCGCCGTGCGGGATATCAGCTTTTCCGTGACCCGGGGCGAAATCTTCGGCCTGCTGGGCGCAAACGGCGCGGGCAAGACGACGACGTTTCGCATGCTCTGCGGCCTGCTGCCGGCCAGTTCCGGCTCGTTGCGCGTCGCCGGCCGCGATCTGCGAACGGCCGCCGCTTCGGCCCGCGAGCGCCTGGGCTACATGGCGCAGAAGTTTTCCCTGTACCGCGATCTCAGCGTCATCCAAAACCTGTCCTTTCTGGCCAGTGCCTACGGGCTGCAAGGCCGGCGGCGGCGGGAACGGCTGGCCTGGGCGCTGGATTCCTTTCAGTTACGGCCATACCGCAGGCAGACCGCCGGCTTGCTGCCGCTCGGTTTTCAGCAGCGGCTGTCGCTGGCGGCTGCGTTGCTGCACGAGCCGGACATCCTGTTTCTCGACGAACCCACGTCGGGTGTGGATCCGCTGGCGCGCCGCGAGTTCTGGTGGCGGATCAGCGCACTGGCCCGCCAGGGGGTCACGGTGCTGGTCACGACGCACTACATGGAAGAGGCCGAGTACTGCGATCGCCTGGCGATCATGGCCGACGGCCGGATCCTGGCCATCGGCAGCCCCGCGGAGATCAAGCAATCGGCCGCTGACGCCGGCGGCGGGGAAGCAACGATGGAGGCCGCTTTCATTGCGCTCGTTCAGGGCCGGGCGGCCGCGGGACATGGCTGAATTCCCGCGCTCGCCCTCCGGCTGGCCTCAGCGACTGCGGTGGCTGGGCGCGATCGTGCGCAAGGAGTTTCTGCAGATCAGGCGGGATCCGTCGAGCATCGGCATTGCCTTCGTCCTGCCGGTCACCTTGCTGATGCTCTTCGGCTATGGGGTGTCCCTGAATGCCGAGCATGTGCCGCTGGCGGTGGTGGTGGAGCAGCCGGGACCGGAGGCGACGAGTTTCATCGGCAGCCTGCGTCACTCGCCGTATTTTTCCCCGCAGCCGATGGCCGACATCGAGTCCGCCGAGCGGGCCATGGCACAGCATCGGGTCGATGGCATCGTCTGGTTGCGGGCCGACTTCGCACGCCGGGCGGCGGTAGCCGGCGACGCGCCGATCGGTGTGATCTTGAACGGCACCGACGCGAACCAGGCGCGGCTGTTGGCCGGTTATCTGGAAGGCGCATGGCAGACCTGGCTGGCGCTTCGATCGTTGACGACCGGCCGGGCGGTCACGCCACCCGTGGTTGCGGAAAGCCGCGTCTGGTTCAACGCGAGCCTGACCAGCCGGCTGTTCCTGGTGCCCGGCTTGATTGCCGTGATCATGACGCTGACCGGCGCGTTGCTCACGGCACTGGTCATCGCCCGGGAATGGGAGCGTGGCACGATGGA
>RFHQ01000079.1 GCA_003695765.1 Gammaproteobacteria bacterium | reverse complement strand
GTGCCGGATCGGCGAGCAGGCGCCGCAGGGCCGCGGCCAGCGCCGCGGCGTCGTCCGGCGGCACCAGCACACCGGTGTCACCGTCGACGACGATGTCCTGCATGCCGCCGACGCGGGTCGCAACGACCGGCCGGCCGACCGCCATCGCTTCGACCAGCGACATGCCGAAGGACTCGCTGTAGGACGGGTTCAGCAACAGGTCGGCCTGCGCATACTCGTCGGCCAGTTCGGCTTGCGGCACGTTGCCGCGAAAGCAGACCCGCTCCGCCAGGCCCAGCTCGGCGATGCGCCGATCCAGGCAGGCCTGGTAGTCCGGGCCTTCCCGGCCGTCGTAGAAGCGGGCAAGCCCACGGACCAGCGGATCATCACTGGCATCCACGATCAGCTCCCGGGGCAACTGCGTGCGCGGCCCGACGAGCTGCAGCCGCAGTTCCGGGAAGTCTTCCGCCAGCATGCCCAGCGCCTCGACTGCCAGGTGCACGCCTTTTTCGGGCGATACGCGGCCGACAAACAGCATGCGAATCTCTCCACGCTCCGCCGCCGGCGGCGGTTGCGGGCGAAAGCGGCCGGTATCGAAGCCGTTGCCGACCGTGCCGAGCCGCGCCTGCAGATCCGGGTGCGCCGCCGAGATCAGGTCGCTGACATGCCGGCTGACTCCCCAGACCAGCGCGCAGCGCCGCAGGCCGGGACGCACCCGCTCCGGCCGCCACTGGCTCAGCCAGTCGCACTGCATCTCGAGGCTGATGGCCGTGCGCTGGCCGACCCGCCGGCCCAGCCAGGCGGCGAACTGCGGGAAGTTGAACAGGTGGACGATATCGTGCGGATCGCGCCGCAGCTCGCTGGCCACGCGCCAGATGTAGGGCAGATGGAACCAGCGGGAGTCCACCGGCTGGCTCACGCCCAGTCGCTGCAGCCCCCGCTCGATGCGCGCCTGCGGCGCAGTATCGACCCAGCGCCAGTCGATCTCCGGCTGCACCGGTGGCTCTTCGGCCTCTCGCGGACCGGGCAGGAATACGGTCACGCGCGCCCGCTCCGCGAGCCGCAGGGCGCTGTGGTAGGCGATGATCCCGATCGAATTCTGCGCCGGCGGCAGGACGGCGTCGAAGGGCTGGGCGACGATGGCGATCTTCACGGGCGCTGGCCGGCTAGCTGACCAGCCCCTGCGTCCGGTAATGCTCCGCGAGACGGCGGATGCCCTCCTCCAGGCCGACGGGCTCCCGGTCCAGCAACTGCCGCATCTTGGTCAGGTCCGGACGTCGCCGGGTCATATCGCCTTCGGGCAAGGCCGGCAGATTGACCAGTTCGGAGTCACTGCCGGTCACGCGCAGCACGAGTTCCGCCAGCTCGCGGATGCTGATCTCGTCCGCACCGCCGATGTTTACCGTGTCGTTGACGAAGCGGTCGTTGTAATGGGCGGCAAGACAGGCATCGACGTTGTCGTCGACATAGCAGAAGGTCCGTGTCTGGCTGCCGTCGCCGTAGATCGTGATCGGCTCGTTGCGCAGCGCGGCGCGAACGAACCGCGGCAGGACGAAATCCTCGCTCTGGTTCGGTCCGTAGGTGTTGAATAGCCTGAAGATGATGTATTCCAGGCCGAACTCGCGCTGGTAAGTGCGCAGATAGACTTCACCGATGTTCTTGACGACAGCGTATGGCAAGCGGGAGTTCAGCGGGGTCGTGTCCTCGTTCTGCGGAACTTCGAATGGCTCGCCGTAGACCTCGGACGATGAGGAATAATAGACCCGGCGCACGCCCGTGTTCTTGGAGAGCCGCAGCAGATTTTCGATCCCGGTGATATCGCGCAGCACCCACAGCGGATGTTCCAGCGTGCGTTGCACACCGACGACCGCTGCGTAGTGGAAGACGTAGTCGAAGCCGCAACTGTAGAACAAGCCGGAAATATCGGCGAAGTCGTTCACGTCGCACTTGACGAAGCGGACGTTGGGCAGCTCCACCGGCACGCGCTCGGGGCTGCCGGTCAGCAGATTGTCGGCGACGACGATCTCGTTGTCCGGATGGCGGGCCAACTTGGCGACGAGGGCGCTGGCGACATTGCCGGCACCGCCGGTTACCAGGATCTTGTTGCTCATTTGCGTCCCGTGAGCCTTGTCTCGGCCTGTTTTTGTCAGAAGGTGCCGGATCGCTGGCCGCGCCCGGCGGGGCCGTAGCCCAATGGCGGACTATAACGCGCCGCCGACAGCGGTGGCACCGACCCGGGTCACATCCTGGCGCCCGCCCTCAGCCGGCGTCAAAAGCTTGACGTTGCAGTCACCGAGCCGGCAGCCCGATACCGGAACCGGGATCACAGCGCCCCTGCCCCCCTTCGGGGTTACACTAGCGGCGCCTCGAAGCCGTGGCGGCGCCTCCGCGACGGCACGATTCAGGCCGAGCGGCACAGACGACCGGCAACGAACACGGGAAGCCTGGGGCAAGCGCATCATGCAGAACACCCTGATCTCCGCCGCGGGCAGTCGCGGGCCGCTGGCCGTCGCCGAGGGCCTGCGGGAGCTGTGGGCCTACCGGGAACTGCTGTACTTCATGATCTGGCGCGACCTCAAGGTCCGCTACAAGCAGACCGCACTCGGCGCGCTGTGGGCGGTCATCGTGCCGACGATGACCATGGTCGTGTTCACGATCTTTTTCGGGCGCCTGGCCAAGATGCCCAGCGACGGCATTGCCTATCCCGTGTTCTCCTATTCGGCGCTGCTGCCCTGGACCTATTTCTCGCAGGCCCTGTCGAATACCGGCAATTGCGTGGTCACCAACACGGACCTGATCACCAAGGTCTACTTCCCCCGGCTGATACTGCCGCTGGCTTCGGTCGTCAGCGGCCTGGTCGATTTCCTGATCGCGTCCAGCGTGCTGCTGCTGCTCTTCGTTTACTATGACATCGATCTGCACTGGCGCATGCTGCTGGTGCTGCCGTTGATGTTGCCGGTGGTGTGCTGCGCTTTCGGTGCCGGCGCCCTGCTGGCCATCGTCAATGTGCGTTACCGGGACATAAAGTACACGATTCCGTTCCTGATCCAGATGTGGCTGTTCCTGACGCCGGTCATCTACCCCACGAGCATCCTGCCGGAGAAATTCCGCTTCATCGTGGCGCTGAACCCGATTGCCGGCATCATCGAAGGCATTCGCGGCGTACTGTTCCTGGAGAAGCCGGTCGACTGGCAGATGATCGGCATCTCCAGCGCTATTTCAGTGACCATCATGGTCGCTGGCTGCCTGTACTTCCTGCGTAGCGAGAAGAAATTTGCTGACATCATCTGACATCGCGATCCGCGTCGACGGAGTCTCCAAGCAGTACCGGCTAGGCGAGCTGAGCGCCTCGGGCTCGTTTCGCGAAGCGCTGGCCGGCCTCTTCTCGCGCCGGCGGCGAGAGCTGCGCACGCTGATGGCCCTCGAAGACGTCAGCTTCGAGGTGCCCGTCGGCCAGGCGGTCGGTCTGATCGGGCGCAACGGGGCTGGCAAGAGCACGCTGCTGAAGGTGATGTCGCGGATCACTGCACCTACGGCGGGCAGGATCCTGGTCAACGGGCGCCTGTCGTCGCTGCTCGAAGTCGGCACCGGCTTTCATCAGGACCTGACCGGCCGCGAGAACATTTACCTGAACGGTTCGATTCTCGGTATGAGCAAGGCCGAGGTGGACGCCAAGTTCGAGCAGATCGTCGAATTCGCCGAGATCGAGCGCTTCCTGGATACACCGATCAAACGCTATTCCTCCGGCATGCGCCTGCGGCTGGGCTTTGCCGTCGCCGCTCACCTCGACCACGACGTGCTGCTGGTCGACGAGGTACTGGCCGTCGGCGATGCCTCTTTCCAGAAGAAGTGCCTGGGCGCGATGGACGATCTGCGCCGGGGGCAGCGGACGATCCTGTTCGTCTCGCACAACATGGCCGCGGTGGAAACCCTGTGCAGCCGCGCGATCTGGATCGATCGCGGGCACTTGCGGATGGACGGCGATGCGCCGGCGGTGATCGACGCCTACCTGTCCTCCTTCGGCAACCTGGAAGGGGCGCGGCACGACCTCGCCACGATCGAGGAACGCGGCGGTTCGGGCGCGATCCGGTTCACCGGCATGGAATGGCTGGACGCCGCCGGGCGGCCGGTCGACGTGGTCCGGACCGGGGATCGCCTGCGGGTGCGCCTCTACTATGAAGCCACAGAGCGCGTCGCGGAACCGCACTTCGGCTTCGAAATCCACAGCCAGATGGGTACCCTGGTCGCCGAGAGCAGCACCTGGTCGACCGGTCTCGAGATCCCGCGCGTCGAACCGGGCCGCGGCGAGCTCGAACTGGAGTTCGAGGCGCTGAACCTGATGCCGGGCCGCTATCGCATCAGTCTCTGGATTTCGAGCATCGGCGGCATCGACTATGACCTGCTGGAGCATTGCTCACTGATGGACGTCGAGACCTCGGACGTCTTTCCTTCCGGACGCGGCGCCGACCAGCGCTTCGGCCTCGTGCATTTCCCGGCCCGGTGGCGAATCCAGGCCGGCCGATGACGGTGCCGGCACCCCGCGACGGCCTGCGCGGCACGGTGCAGCGCCGGTTATGGACCGCCTGCCTGCGCCGTTGTTCGCCGCTGGACCCGCCGGCGCTGGCGGCCAGCGCGCTGATCCTGGCGCCGCATCCGGACGACGAGACCCTGGGCTGCGGCGGCATGATCGCCCGCAAGCTCGCGGCCGGGGCCGAGTTGCGGGTCGCCGTGCTCAGCGATGGCACGGCGTCTCATGCCCGTTTCGTCGCGGCGGCGGAACTGCGGCAACGGCGACGCGAGGAACTGGAACAGGCAACGGCGGCCCTGGGACTGCCGGGCTCCGCGCTGCATTGCCTGGATCTGCCCGACGGAAACCTCCAGGCGCGGCTGCCGGACGCGGTCGCCGCGCTGCGGCCGCTGATCGAGCGCTTTCGCCCACGGCAGTTGTTCCTGCCCTGCCGCGGCGACCAGCTGCCGGACCACCTGGCCACCCGCGCCGCCGGTCTCGAGGCGGCCCGGCTGGCCGGCCCGCCACTGCAGGTCTACGGCTACCCGGTCTGGTTCTGGAACCATTGGCCCTGGTTGCGCCGCAACGCGCTGGGGCCGGACACGCCGCTGGCTGCGCTGGGCCGTTTCCTGCGCGGCGGTGCGGCGCTGCTGCGGGACTTCCGGATCCGCGTCGACCTCGACGGAGCCACGCTGGCGCGCAAACGCGCCGCGCTCGCCATGCACCGCAGCCAGGTCGAACGTCCCGCCGGCCAGCCCGACTGGCCGGTGTTGAGCGACGTCGGTGCCGGCGACCTGCTGCGCTGCCTGCTGCGCGAGGTCGAGATCTACAGCGTCGAAGGGCTGCCGACCGCCTGATCAGCTACCCTGCAGCAGTCGCCGCAGGCGGCTGCCGAGGCCCGGATTGGCGATCCGCAGGCTCTCGTTTTCCCGGCAGTCCGTCGCCCAGTCGCTCTTCCATTCCTCCGCGCCACGCAGGAAATCGAGTTCGCTGACGCCCGCGGCGCAGAGCCGCTCGATCAGATTCAGCATCACCATGCGTCCCGGCGACAGTTTCCGGTGTGCCGGAGAATAGCCGCCGTAGTAGTCCAGGTAACGATTGTGATAGAGGAAGCCGAACTCGTAGGCGAGCAGCTCATCGCCCGCTTCCGCGAGATTCAGCAACAACCAGCCCTGGTTGCTCAGGCGTTCCGTGGCATCCCGGAAGAACTCCCGCGCGCGCTCGCTGTCGAACGGCCGCACCCGTGGCGTACCGTGGTAGCTGGACGACTCCTGCATGGCGAAGATCCGCTCCAGCTCAGCGAGACAATCGTCGCGATCGCGGCAGCTGCGGAACTGGAAGCCCGGCATCGCATTGAACTTGCGCAGTTTCGCGCGATCCTTCGAGCGGGTGCGCGCGCTGACCTGTTGGCGGTAGAAGTGCTCGAAATCGCCTGCCAGCGGCAGGCAGGGGCAGCGGCTCGCCGGTTCACGCTCCACGATCAGACCCGCGCCTGCGAGTGCCGTTTCCAGCCTGCCGGGCAGGCCCCGGTCAGCCGCCAGGTCCGGCAGTTCCACGCGATCCCAGTCGTGACGGAGATCCGCCAGCGCGCGGGCCAGCGCGGTGGCGGCTTGCGGGCATTCCGGATGCAGCAGCAGATCCAGGCGATCACTGAGGCCGGCGCCGAAAGGCCGCAGCGTCCGCTGGACCAGCTTGCGCCGGCGATAGGCATGGACCACCAACGGCAGAATCGCGGCCACGTCGCGGCCATCGCGCACCACCAGCACTAGCAGCGGCCGGTCAGCCGCGAAGGCGGCGCGCCAAGGCTCCAGCCATTCCCAGGTCATGAAGGGGCTGTCGGAGCCGCAGTCCGCCAGCAGGCGCCGCCAAGCCGGCTCCAGCGCCTGCCATTCTGCAGCGGTTCTGACGATCTCGGTCTGCAACGGCGTCACTCCATGCCAGCCGGCCGCCATGATCGCACGGCCCGGCCCGGTTGACAGTCCCGCGGCGGGACCGGCGCGCAGCGCCCCGGACGGGGCGCCGCCGCGAGTTGCCGGGGCCCGCCTCAGGGCGCGATGCCGCTGGGCCCCGGTGGGGCTCCGAAGGCGTTGCGGAACAGCGCGAGGTCGGCGAAGTTGACGAAGCCGTTGCCGTCCATGTCCGCAACCGGGTCGGCGGTGCCGAACACGGCGCGGAACTGCCCGAGGTCGGCGAAATTCACGAAGCCGCTGTTGTCGAAGTCCGCGTCGCAGCTGTTGCCGTAACCGTCGCCGTCGGCATCCAGCTGGCTGTTCCCGCCCGCGTCCGGAATCAGCGGCCCATTGGCGACATCGATGCAGTTGTCCGTGCTGTCCGGCACGCCATCGCCATCGCTGTCGGCCGCCGGCGGGTTCACGGTGATGGCCAGCATCGTCGACGCCGTGCGCGAGCCGGCATCGGTGACCTCGACCGTGAAACTGTAGGGCGAGCCGCTGCTGTCCGTCGGCGTGCCGCTGATCAGGCCCGCGCTGTCCATGCTCAATCCCGGTGGCAAGGCGCCGCCGATGATCTGCCAGGCATACGGCCCGGCACCACCGGAAGCCGTCAGCTGCGTGGCCGGATAGGCGCTCCCGGTCTCGCCGTCGGGCAGGACCACCGGATCGACGAGCAAGGGATCCACCACCGCGATTTCGAAAGCCGCGGTCGTGGCATTCAGGTTCGCATCGGTGACCTCGACCGTGAAACTGTATGGCGAGCCCGTCGCGTCGGTTGGCGTGCCGCTGATCAGCCCACTGCTGTCCATGCTGAGCCCCGGCGGCAGACTGCCCCCGAACAGCTGCCAGGAATACGGCGGCGTGCCGCCGGTCGCGGTCAGCTGCTGCGCCGGATAGCTGCTGCCGGTGACGCCGTCGGGCAGGTTCAACGGGTCGATGTCCAGCGGCATCACACCGTCTTCGGGAACGATCGGCGAGGCTGTATTGAACACATAGTCGATCGCGGTCGTGTTGGCAACGACATCATTGCCACTGTAGACGCTGATGCCACTGACCACGAAGGGCTGGTTGAACTGCGTCGCGACGGTCCAGTTGACCCCATCGTAAGAGTAACGCATGGTCCACTGGTCGCCGGCCCGGGTCACGCGCATATACATCGGGTCGGTGATCGCCAGGTTCTGCAGCAGGATGATCTGCCCCGCCGGTACGATCTTGGCTGCGAAGATCCGTTGCTGGCCGTTGACATTGTGGAACTCGAAGCGCAGGACCACGGTGTCCGCCTGCTCGATCAGAATACCCTCCGTCTGCACGCTTTGTGCCACGCCGCTTTCGAACTTGACCTCGATCTCGAAGTCGACGTCCGAGATGCTCTGGTATAGCCGCGGCAGCGTGTTGACGCCGGTCCAGGCATCGTGGGTCGTGCCGGCCGGCACCGAGATCAGCGCCTGGGTGCCGTTCATCGTCAGCGTGCCGTCCCCGGCCGGATTCTTGAACTGCCAGACATTCGTGTCCAGCACGCCGCTGCTGAAGTCGTCCGAGATCAGCGGATCCGGTGGCAGGCCGTTGAAGACGAAGCTGCCCTGGTAGGTCGACGAGTTGCCGAAGCCATCGCTGGCACTGATCTCGTAGTAATAGGTGTTGCCGATCACCAGGCCCGGCAGGGTGACGGCGTGCGCCAGATTCGGAATCGCCTGCGGCACGCTGCCCAGCTCGTAGGCCGGGGTCAGGCCGTAGGCCACGGAACCGGTCGCCAGTTCGTCCGTGGCCCAGCGCACACTGGCGTCGCTGCCGGTCTGCAGGACCTGCACCGAGGAAATGGCCGGTGGCGTCGTATCGCTGTTGACCGGCGTCACCTGGATATTGCCGAATGTCGCATCGACGTGGTGCGCGACGAAGATCGTCGAGCCGCTCAGTACGCCGGTCGGGCTGTCCACGAGGAACAGGTCCGGCGTGGCCGGCTGCGGATCGCCTTCGGGCCAGACCGTGAACTCCATCTCGACATCGCCGGTGCCCAGCGTCTGGATGCGCGACTTCCACATGTACGGCTGGTTCAGCGTCAGGCTGCGTGACTGGGTGACACTGCCGAAGCCGTCACTGGGGCCGACCAGCTGGATGCGGGAATTCGGTGCCGCCGGCGGCGGCGTCGTGCCATAGTCCCAGCCGGGGCCACCGCCGTTCGGCTCCCAGAACTGATTCGGCTGTTCACCGTTGTTCAATACGGTATGGCCGGTCCAGCGGTAGAGCCAGAACAGGGCGGGGTTGATGCTCGGGAATACGAAGCCGTTGGGGTCGATCGCGTGCACCGTGATCGGCAGCGTGATCTCGTAGTCCGTCCAGAACAGGTCGCCCAGTACAAAAGTCCGGTCGTAACCCATGACCGTCGTGCGCAGTCCACCACTGTCGATGAACCATTTGCCGTCGACGATGTTGACCACGTCGTTGATGTTGGTGACGGTGCTCCAGTCGATGGAGTAATTCAGCGGCCAGACATTGCCGGCCGTGTAGTTGACGGTGACGTTCTTCACCGTCGTCTCGCCGAGTCCGTCCACGGCCGTGATTTCGACCGTGTTGGCTCCGTTCAGCAACTGCGTGTAATCGAGCTCGATGACGAAATCGCCCGGCTCCAGCAAGCGGCGCGTGTTCGGGCCGATCGACAGGGACTGGCTGGCGCCGCCGTTCAGCGTATAGGAAAGGCTGGCGATCCCGTCCGGGTCGCTGGCATTGCCGAGAATGTCGACCCATTGCTGCGGATTGCCGAGCTGGCCGAAGTTCTGCGTATCACCGTACCAGACATCGATGACCGGCCCCGCGGCAATCGCCAGCGATGCCCAAGCCCCCGCCAGCAGCCCGGCGACGAGCCGCGGCCAGTGCCCTTCCCTGCGCCTCATGGTGCGATGACCTCCTGAATATCGATGCCCTTGATGGCCAGAACCCGCGCGGCGACGGCCTGGAATTCGGCGTCACCGGAGTCGCGCAGCGCCAGCGCCAGATCCGGGTCGTCGAAGCGCAATCCGCCGATGCGCAGCGCGCGGCGCAGTGCCGGATCGTCACTGCTGATGAACCGGGGGTAGGCGCCGGCCACGACGGCCACGTCGCGCCTTGCCGCAGCGCGATCCAGCGCCCGGGCGATCCGCGGCCGGGACGATCCTGACAGCGCGTACGCCGCCGCGTAGCGCACGCAGCGTTTGCGCGAGTTCAGGGCCTTTTTCAGCAAGCGGCGGACATCGGCATCGTCGCCCGCCAGCGACTGCAGGACCTTCTTTGCCACTACCAGCGGCGACTGCCCCCAGTCCTGCATGGCCGCACGCGCATCGCCAGGCCGAGCACCGGCCTGCAGCCGGCAATCCCTGTGGCGCAGCTCGGCGAGGATTGCTCCGGCCGAGTCCAGCGGGCGCAGCTTCAGCAAGCTGCTGCCGGCTGCGTGCCGCACCCCCGGCTCGGAATCGGCCAGCGCCCGGGCCAGCACGGCCGCATCGGCACCGTTGCCGATGCGCCCCAGGCCCAGGGCCGCCAGCCGCCGCACCATCGGTTCGGCGTCCGCCAGGCATTGCTGCAGAACCAGGCGCGATCGCTGATCGGCCCGTGCCGACAGTTCGCGCACCGCGTCGATGCGCGCCAGCACATGATGGCTGCTGGCCGCCTCGTGCAAACGGGCCAGCGGCAGCGGGGTCGACAGATAGGCTGGGTCGGCCGGCGCGGCCTGCTCGCCCTTGCCGTCGTTGGCGATGGCGGTAGCAGCGTGGATTGCGAACAGCAACAGCAACAGTTGGGCTGTGTTTCGGGGCATCGTGGTAACCCGTTATCAGTTGGTTCTTGTTGATCGGGGCGCTACGTTGCAGCGCGACGATTGCGCAGCTCCGCCGGCGACGGGAGCAAGGCAAGCTCTCGCTCACTGCGTCGGCAATTCGCTGAACTCAGTGTAGCCGAAGGCCACGAGGCGACCAATCGCTGCGATTGCGATTACGTTAACTTGCGTCGGTTTTTTCCGTGATCGAGATCACGTTTTCACGCATCGCGTCAACGAAGGTAGACGAAGTACAGCCAGGCCGACAGCAGACACCAGCCGATCAGCGCCGCCGGCAGCGATATCGCTGGCAGCCAGACCGGCGATGTCCGGCGGTACAACAGCAGCCACAGGGGCCACTGCAGCAATGCGATGGCGGCGAGCGCCGCGGTCGTTCGCCAGCGATAGTTCAGCAGGTCGCGGAATATCGGATGGCTGGCCCGCGCCTGCCGGTAAGCGGCCACGGCGGCCGTAAACTGCCCCCGGGCCGGCGCGGCCGGCTGCAGAGTCAGCGCTCCCGGGCCGGCAGCGAATCCCTGCAGCTTCAAGCTATCACCGTCGCGCGCGACCAGCGCGTCGCCGTCGCGCAGGACCAGCCGGATGGACCATTGTCGCTCGTCCCGCCAGTCGACCACCGGTGGCTTCAGCAGCCGATCGGCGCCGCCATCGGTCGCCGCCCAGGCGGCCAGCGTCCATTGCCCGGCTGCCAGGGCAACCGGCCAGTACCGATTGCTCACGATACGGCCATCCGGCAAGGCCGTCATGGCGGCAAACGGCTCGCGGCCACCGGTGGCAAGCTGCACGCCGCTGGCGGCGCCGGCGAAACCCAACTCCATCGCCGGCGCCCGCGCCGGCGCTTGCGCCAGCCACAGGTCCGCGGCCCGGCGCCGCGCCACCAGGCCTGGTCCCAGGCTCCACAGGACCTCGGCCGCCGGCCCGCCGCTGGCGATGGCACTGGAATCCAGCACCAGTCAGATGCCGGGTGCCGGGCGCAGCAGTTGCCGATGCAAGCGGCCGGCCCCGGTACTGCGCGCCAGCTCGACGAACAGCCGCTGGCCGTCGACCGCGCTGGCGAGCAGCTGCGCCTTGCGGCGACTGTCCGCAGCCTCGCCGAGCAGATGCGGCGCGTTCGTCCCACGCCAGCCGATCGCTGCCGGGCGTTGCGGATCGCTGTAGGGCCAGTAACCGCTGGCGCCCCACCAGTCGATCCCGGCATGCCAGAGGTAGGCACTCAGCTCGTCGGCATGCTTGTGGGAGCGTGTAGGGAAATTCGTCCAGGCGACGAACAGCTGCTCCGATCCGCGGCCGTCGTTGGCCAGCAGGTAGCCGAACTCGCTGTCGATGCGCAGCGCTTGCTGCCGGCAGGCACCGGCAAGCGCCGAGCGCAGTTCGGCCGCCATGTCCGGGACGAGCAGCCGCCCGTGCGAGTCGCCGTAGAGCGGCAGGCTGTCGTCCGGCCGGGCCAGGTCCGCGAGCAGGCAGCGGGCCGCGGTGGCCAGGCCCTGCCAGTGCGGATCGGGGGCCTGCAGCAGCGCCAGATAGAGCTGCAGGCTGCGCAACAGTTCGACACCGAGCTCCTGGTAACTCGCCGAATGTTCGAGCACCAGGCCACCGGGGCTGACGTAATACTCCAGATGCCGGCGCAGCCGCGCCAGCGCGGTTTGCAGCCGCCCGCGCGTACCCGGCAGATCCGGGAACGCGATCGCCGCATGCAACAGCGCCAGATCCTGCATGACACCGTGATTCGTGCGCGCCGCGTACAGCGACGCCCGCGCCAGCCGTTCCGCCGTGCGGTAGACGAAGGCGAGCAGCCGCCGCCCGTCGGCGGGATCGAAGTCCGGGTCCGCGCGGTAGACGGCCCAGAAGCGCGCGAGGTAGACCAGCCGCGCCGCGAGTGCGTGATCGTTCCAGACCAGACCCAGCGGCAGCCATCGACCGGCATCGAAGTCGGCCCATTCCAGCGTAGCCGCCAAGGCCGCCTCGAAGTAACGCCGTTCACCGCTATCCTCGTAGGCGCGCAACAAGTGCTCGGCCGGCTGCATGGCCGCGGCCAGCAGCTGCACGCGGCCGTTCGGATGCGTGAGCAGATCGCGGTCGGTGTGGTGTTGGAACCGCACCGGCGGCAGGCCGGGCAGGCGCAACCTGCCGGCCAGCGCATCGTCGGCCTCACGCCGCCGCTGTGTGGGGTCGCCAGGGCCGGCCTCGGTCCAGCGCGCCTGCGCCAGCCTGGCGAAGGTATCCGCTGCCGGCCGCCGGCGCAGCAACTCGAGTTGCACCCGGGAGACCAGCTGGTGATCGACATGATAGGCGCGCCATAGCGGCAGCCAGGTCGCCGCCAGGGCCAGCAACGGGCCCAGCAGGCAGCAGGCCAGCCATGCCCCCGCGAGCCACCGGCGCGACGGTCCGGATCCGGTTGCGCTGTCGCTCATGGCGCTGCGACGACTGCGGCGAGCGACTTGCATCGCCCTGCCGAACTACGTGAGCATCTGCTGGTGATGATCGAGCCTGTCTCCCTGCCGGTTCGGCGCCCAATCGGCGGCCTGCTGGCCAGTGCCCTGCTGGCGCTGACCACCGCCTGTTCCGGGCAGGCACTGCTCGGCGCACTGCCCGATTGGCCGGTCGCTGGCTGGGAAGCCCGCGCCCACGGACCGGGGGTATTGTACGCGAACAACTTCAGCGACCCGGAACGCGATTTCTACCCGCATCTGTGGCCCGACCCGGCGCGCGAGCGCCGCGCTTCGGCTTTCGACGAACAGGTGCAGGCATCGGGCCGCGGCAGCCTGCGCTTCGACATCCTGCCGTTGTCGGGCGAGGGTTTCGGCGGTGAACTGGCGATCTCTCTCGGAGACGACCCGGCGCGGCAGTTTGGCGCCGGCGACGAGCTGTGGGTGCAATGGCGCCAGCGCTTCGACGCCTATCTGCTCACGCATCGCTACCGGGTCTCGCAGGGACAGGGACAGTGGAAACAGCTGATCATCTCGCAGGGTCAGCTGCCCGGACAGAGCCGCTGGGATACGCGCTCCTGCTCGGAGAACCAGGTGGTCGTCACGAACGCCGGCGGCCGCGGCTATCCGCAGGCCTATCATGGCTGCTGGGTGTACCTGAATATCCAGAGCAACAATGGCCGGGCGATCAGCCGGATGAATTTCGGCCAGGAGCAGGCACTGAGCTGGCCCTGCCAGTATCATCCGCCGCGCGGCGAAGACAGCGCCTGTTTCCGCTATCGGCCGGACCAGTGGATGACCTTCATGGTACACCTGAAGATCGGCCAGCCCGGCCGCGCCGTGTCATCTCTCAGCGGCAAGCTGGAGAATGGGTTCGTCGATTCGGTCTACGAACTCTACGGCGCCTATGAGGGCGGCGTGCTGCGACTGCTGCACCGGCAGAGCGGCATCGTCCTGCGGCGGGGCAATTATCGCGACGACCCGCATGACGCGAGCCACCGTGCACGCTACGGGATGTTTCGTTTCCTGCCGCACATCAGTTACAAGGACGGTAGCGAGGACCACCCGGTCGCATCGACCTGGTACGACGAGATCATCATCTCGAGGCAAGCGATCCCGGCCCCGCCCTGAAGCCTCAGGCCGGCTCCAGACCATAGCGCCGGCAGAGGTACTCCAGGCTCGCGACGCGGGCGAGTACGGCCGCATCGTTGATCCGCTCCAGGCGGAAGTAACAGGCCATCGTGCTCCGCCCGGCTGGCAGCCACTCGCTGCGCGGTCGCCCGGCGAGACAATCATCCGGCAGCGGATTGCGCAAACTGGCCTGCAGGCGGTAAGAGTAGCGCCGCAGCCAAGGTGGCCGCTGGCGCGTCAGCCATTCCTCGAGGCGGCGCCGCCACGGCGGCGGGTGCAGGAAATCGTGTCCGTAGGCCGACGGGCAGGCAGCCAGCTCGGGGTCGAGCCGGGCCAGCATGGCCGCCTCGAAACGCCCGGCATGTTTCCAGGCCACCGGAATCCGCAAAGCCTCGGCGACCAGCGACGGCTCGCTGAACGGCGTGCAGGCGGCACCGAGTCGGTTGTTCACCGAGGTATTTCGGCCGGTCCAGTAACGCAGGCGGAACGCCGGGTAGGCACGCTCGACGTCCCGGCGCGACAGGCGCGCCCGGCTGCTCACGCCCAGGGTCGCCGCCAGCTTGGCGGTCAGCGTCCCGGTGTACGCGGCGGCATCGAAATACGAGCTGCAGAAAGCGGGCACATATTTCGAGTAGAAGCTCCAGATCAGTTCCCGCGGGCGGAAGGTCCGGTCCGGCAGGTAGAAGAAATTGCGATAGATCTCGCCGCCGCCGCCGTTGAGCATCAGGCGGCCGTCTGCACAGCGGTCCATGCGGGTCGCAAGGTCCGCGCCGTGATCGAAGATCCCATCGGTCGGCAGACCGTCGAAGCGCTCGAAATTTTCGGCGACGATCGCCTCCAGTGGCCGGGCCGCCGGGTCGCGCCAGCGGCGCTTGTCGGTGTGCTCTACCGTCAGCTGCAGCCGCCGGGCGATCTCCAGGGCGACGCGCACGTCGGCCGACTGTGCCGCGCCGTAGACGTGCAGGCGCGGCGTGCAGCCGGCCGCACGCAGCAACGCCAGCAACAGCCGCGAGTCATAGCCACCGCTGAGCGCGCTGTCCAGCGCACCGCCGCTGGCCTGAACCAGTTCCGATGCCAGCCGGCCGGCGCTGCCCAGGCAGGCATCGAGCGCCGCCCGCGGCGAAGGATAATCGGCGGCGGCCGACCACCACGGCGGACCCGCTTCGAAGCTGCGAGCCAGCGGACGGTACAGGCCGTTGGCGGGCAGCAGGCGGATACCGTCGACCACGGTCGCATCGCCGTAGGTCGCTCCCTGGAAGGCATACTCATAGACCCCCTGCGTATCCAGCCGGCGTCTTGGTGACGCGTCGAGCAGGCTCAGCAGCGACGAGGACCAGGCGCCCGTGTCGGCATCGGCGTACACCTTGTAACTGCCGAGCTGATCGGTCCACAGCGACCATTCGCCTTCCCGGCAGGCGATGACGGCATAGCTGCCCCGCGCCTTCGCATAGGGTGCATGCCGCCCGTCGAAGTCGCGGAACAGGGCACGCGCTGCCGCCTGGCCGCTCAGTCCGTCGTAGACCAGCGTGCCGACGACCGCGCAAAAGTCATGGCTGCCGGGCACACGGTACAGGATCCCGCCGCCGCCATTGGCCTTGCGGTAGAGCCACAGCTCGCAATCCGGCCCGGCCACGCGCTTGGCCAGCGACAGGCCATGACCCGGTGGATCGGCCGCCGGTTCCCGGTCGCGCCGCTCCCGCAGCAGGAATGCACCCATCGTTCACGCCGTTCGCAAGGCCCGGGCGAACGCTAAAGCAAGGGTTCCGTGCCGGCAAGCGGCCCCGGCGCTGCGGTCGCGTATCAGCGCCGCCGGCGCCGGCGCAGGGCCGGCAGCAGAATCAGGACCGTGGCCCAGCCGACGGCGCCGCCGCCGCCGCCCCCTTCCCTGGCTTCGACGGCCGCCGGGGGCGCTGCCGGCTGCGGTGGCTCGACCACGATGCTCAGGCTGCGGCTGACGGTGCCGCCGTCACCGCTGCAGCTGAGCGTGTAGCTGTTGCCCTGTGTCAGCGGACCGACGGTCTGCGAGCCCGCCGGCGCTCTGGCGCCGGTCCAGCCCCCGCTGGCGGTGCAGCTCGTGGCACCCCCGGCGGACCAGCTGAGGACGGTGGAATCGCCCTCGGTCACGACGGTCGCACTGGCCGAGAATTCGAGCGTCGGCGCCGCGGGAGAACCTGGCGGCGGCGCGGCGACCTCGACGACGACACTGCGCTGCGCCTGCCCACCGGCCCCGGTGCAGCTCAGCGTGTAGGTCGCCGTCTGCGTCAGCCCGTCGAGGCGCTGCGAACCGTTGACCGGCTTGTCACCGCTCCAGCCGCCTGCGGCCGTGCAGCGATCGGCATCGCTGCTGGTCCAGGACAGCGTGCTGCTGCCGTTGTAGGCCACTGCCGGCGGCGCGGCCGACAGGTCGAGCACCGGAGACGGTGCCGACTGCACCAGCACGCTCACGCTGCGCGTGACCACGCCGCCGCCGCTGCTGCTGCAAGTCAGGCTGAAGGTCGCGCTGGACGACAGCGGGCCCAGCGTTTCGCTGCCAGTCGTCGGTTTGCCGCCGGACCAGCCGTCGGCCGCGCTGCAGCTGTCGACGTTGCTGCCGATCCAGGACAGCGTGACGGAGCCGCCGGGCGCCAGCTGCGTGGCGTCGGCGCTGAAACTGAGTGCCGGCGCCGGCCCGCTGGCCGCGAGCGTGCGCACGTCGAGGTTGTCCCAGTACTTGGGCCCGGCATCGTCGCCCTGAACCACGGCCCAGAGACCGACCGTGCCGGTGCTGCGCCGTGTGCCGCTGTCGGCGCAACTGGCCTGCCAGACCGCGGGCTCCGCCTGGCCCTCGGGCCACAGCCTGGCACGCAACAGTGTCTGCCCGCCGCTATCCTCGGCCTGCAGCCGGAACCAATACCACTGCCCGGGGACGGGCACGACGCCGGTGTCCGGATCGCCGATGCATTCCAGGCCGCTGCCATGGGTATTGATCTCGAAGGGGTTGCCGTTCCAGCTGCGCAGGCGGTAATAGCTGTCCGAATTCGGATAATCGGACAGGATGGTCACACCGATGCTGTCGGTCGCGGCCGTCGTGCGCAGGCGGCCGCTGTACTCATAGTTGTTCCAACCGAAGCTGCCAGCCGCCGTGTAATGCGAATGGATATTGGTCGTGGTCGTGTCGGTCGTGGCGAAGACCTTGTTGCCGTTGAGGTCGACCACGCGGAAACGGTCGGGATCGGGCGCCAGGCTGTTGCCGGCCCCGGTGTCCAGCCAGCCGGCCGGCTGCGCGCCGGCGGCGTAAGCGTCGAAATCGTCGAACAGCAGGATCACTTCCTGCCCGGGGCTGGCGTCGGCCGTCACCGTGACGCTCGCGCTGCTGCTGCCGCCGGCACCGCTGCAGCTGAGTCCGAAGACCGTGTCGGCGTCGATCGGGCCCACCGGTTCGCTGCCGTTCGGCGACCGTGGACCGGACCAGCCACCCGTCGCCGTGCAGCTGCTGGCCGCAGACGAACTCCAGGCCAGGACGGTGCTGCCGCCCGGCACGACCGACTGCGGGCTGGCCGCGAGATTCACGACCGGGGGTCCGACGACGCTGACGCTTACCGTGCGCTGCGTGCTGCCGTTCGCATTACTGCAACTGAGCAGAAAGCTCGTGTCGCCGCTCAACGGCCCGACGACTTCGCTGCCGCTGAGCGCTTTCGCACCGCTCCAGCCACCGCTGGCCGCGCAGGCCGTCGCATCGCTGGCCGACCAGTTCAGGCTCACGCTGCCACCCTGCGCGACTTCGGCCGCGCTGGCGGACAGGTTGACGACCGGCAGGCTCGGCAGCGGCCCGGCGTTCGGCGCCGGGATCTGCTGGCGGGAGATGATCAACTCGTCGATCCAGGTCGAGTGCGTCGGAATGCCCGGCTCGCTGCTCTTGAAACTGATCAGCGGCAGCCAGCGGAACATGCCGAACTTCGCCTGATGGCTGCTGAACAGCGGGTCGTCGGCGTAGTTGCCGCGTCGGAACACGATGCCGGTGACCCGGTGCACCAGTTCCAGCGGCTCGCCTTCGTAGCCGACGTACAGCTCGTAGGTCGAATTGATGAAGCCTTTCTGGATGCCGCTACCGATGCTCGACTGCGCTTCGCCCGCCGGACCGAACTTCACGTGCACCATGAAGGTCATCCATTGGTTGGCGCGATAGAACTTGCAGCCGGAGGTATCGCTGCCCGGCGGCCAGTACTGGCAGGGCCAGGTCTGTTCGCGGCTCGGTGGATTGGGATTGCCGCTCGGGTCACCGAAATTCATGCGCGTAATGGCGCCACTGGCGGTCGCGGAATCGATGTTGTAGTAGACCCAGCAGCCGTGATAGCTCTGCGGGTATTTCCGGCCCGAGAGGTTCGACACGACGATCTGGTTTTCCGAGCAGGAACGCGTATCCCAGCGGCTCTGCCCCGGCAACTGGCCCTGTGAGATGATCAGCTGTTTCCACTGACCGGACCCGGAGGACACGGCGTACTGGTGATCGATCACGTACTGGTCCCAGCGCTGGCGCCATTGCACCCACATGTCGTCGCCGGCCCCGAATTGGTCGGCCGGGTTGTCGCCAAGCGATACAGCCAACTCACCGCCGAATCCTTCGCCGGAGTTGCCGGTAAAGTCGAAACGCAGGCTGGCATTGCCCGAGGCCCGGACGTTGGTGTCGTAATAGGCCTCGCGCCGGTCCACCGCCGGATCGGGCCAAAGATTGTCCCAGAAATCGGTCTGGTAATCGTCGAAGCGGTTGCGGTAGACCACGCCGGGTGCAGCGGAGCGCTGCGCCCAGTCCGCGTCCGGGTCGACGACCTGCGCATTACCGACGGGCGGCAAGAAGAACGACAACAGCACGGCCGTGAGGACACCGGTCGCGCGCGAGTGCATCGGGCATCTCGACATCAGCTGCTCCACTGTTCCGTGTGATTGCAAGCGCAACGCAAGCGCCGGTTCGCGGAGTAGAGCGCGATGCCCTGTTCTGTGTTTGCACGCGGCCGCAGCGACGGGCGCTGACGTCCCGTCACCAAACCTGGCAACCCCGCTGTCATAGAGACGAACCCCTTAGACCGGAAGCTTTGCGTCCCCACCTTTCGGTGAGTTTGCCCTTGTCAGATTGCGCCACAACTATGCACAAGCACTCGCGCCGGGAATGTGACCCGCATCTCAGGCGCAATCTTCCTCCATCGTCATCTTGCAGCCGCGCTATAAAAGCCGCTGAAAGACAAGAAGAATTCAGCGCCTTACCGGCCAGCTGCCCGACGATCGAACGGAGGACCGAAGGACTTTGGCGCGCGCGACTTTACCATAAGCATCGCGAGGCCGAACGATGATCGGCTCGCGCCTGACGAGGCGCGGTGAGCCGCCGCAGTCCGGCAAGCCGCTTAGCGGGACAAGCTGAAGTAGATTCTCTTTTGCCTCGCCGCAACAGACGGGAGCGCGCGCGCTGGTCAGCCACTCACGGCGTCGAAGATCTCGGCGAGGCCTGCGGTCAACGCGGCGCGCGAGTAGCGCTGCACCGCGGCCGGATCCGGCAGCGGGTACCGGCCGTTGCGGATCTCGTCGCAGAACGCCGGCAGGGCGGCCGCGATTTCCTGTGCCGAATCCAGGCGCACGATGCGGCCGGTCCCGAGTTGCCGCAGCAGCGCCGCGGTATCGCCGGCTGGATCGGTCAGCGCCAGGATCGGCCGCTGCGCGCGCAGGTATTCGAAGACCTTGGCCGGGATCGCATGGTTACAGGTACTGCCCTGGAACAGCAACAGGCCGTCGGCGGCCAGCATCTCCTGCAGGGCATCGTCGTAACTGACCGGGGCCGCCAGTTCGACGAGGTCGCCGATGCCCAGCGCATGCAGCCGCGCCAGGTAGCCGGCCTCCTCGCCACTGCCGCGCAGGACGACCTGCAGGCCGGCCGGCAGGCGACCGCTGCGCTTCAGTTCCGCCAGCGCCTGGAAAAAACAGTCCGGGTTGCGATCGACCGCGGACAACAAGCCACTGTGCACCAGGCGCAGCCGGCCGGACCGTTGCACCGGCGGCGCCGACCGGGCGGGCGCCAGCCGCCGGAAGACCGCCTCGTCATAACCGTTCGGCAGCACCTGGAAGTGCTCCGGCGGCAACTCCGGATAACGCGCCCGATACAGGCGCGCGGCGCCGGGCGTCGTCACCACGACGGCCGCGGCACGACCGACGGCGGCGCGCTCCAGCCAGGCGTAGACCCGGCGTTCGGCGCGGGTTTCCGGAAAGTCCGGGTCGAGCATCGCATCGCGCAGGTCCAGTACCCAGGGCAGGCGCGTCAGGCGCTGCAGGATCAGGCCGGCCAGGACGGCAGTCGGAATGGGGAAAGTCGACCACAGCACGGCGGGGCGCTCGCGCCGAACGATCCGCAGTCCGGCAGCCAATGCGCCCGGCAACCACGCGACCCATCGATCGGGCAGCGCGAGCAGCAGTGGGTAGCGGCCGGCGACGGCGAGATGCCGGGCCGTATCCAGTGCGAAGGCCCGCACCACCGGAATGCCGGCCACCGCCGCCAGGTGTTCGTCGCTGACCGTGGCATAGGCGCGCGGGTGGGCCGACAGCACCCGAGGCCGCCAGCCGAAGTCCGGGAGGTAGCGTGCGAAAGCCGCGGTCCGCAACCAGCCGCTGCTCCCGAGCAGCGGTGGATAGTGAAAAGCGATCATCAGGACGCGCCGGGCGTTCATCGCTCCATTCTAATGCCTCGCCCCGGCGGACTCGCTGCCGAATATCCCGGATCCGGCGCCGGCCGGGCCGCGACCTGGTCGGCTTCCGCGGCATCCGGGCAGCGGCTATGCTGGCACGGACGGCGGATTGCAGGATCGATGAGTACGAGCACGAGCGAGCTGCGCTGGGCACTGGGCGACGAACGCGACTTCGCTGCGCTGGCGGACGACTGGCGGCGCCTGGAGCACCGGCACCGCTACCGCTCGGTTTTCCTGAGCCACGGCTGGCTGGACGCGGCCTGGCAGTGGCGACGGCAAGACGCGCAGTTGTCGGTCGCCACGCTGTCCGGCGCCGGAGACCTGCGGGCCGCGCTGGTCCTGCAAAGACAGCGAACGCGACTGCACAAGGTGCCGGTCCGCTGCCTGCAGTGCCTGACGGTGCCCGACAGCCAGGAAGTCGACCTCCTCTGCGATCAGCACCATGAGGTCGCGGTCGCAATGGCGCTGCCGGACCTGCTGCAGCAGCTTCAGGACTGGGACGTGCTGGAGCTGAAGCCCTTGCGGGCCGATGCGATGGCGCTGGCCTGCCTGCCGCCGGCGCTGGCCGCGACCGGCCTGCGCACGCGCATCGACAGCGCCGGCGACAACCCCGTGGTGCCGCTGGCCGGCGGCTGGGAACGCTATTACAGCAGCCGCAGCCGGCGCTTGAAGAAAGGTAACAACCTGATCGCGAACCGCCTGCGACGCAAGTACCAGCGGATCGAGCTCCAGGAACTGCCGCTGGCGTCACGCGAAGAGCGGGCTCTTGCGCGCCGGCTGCTGACGGACATTTCGGCGGACAGCTGGAAGGCGCAGCAGACCTCGACCTGTTTCGACCAGCCGGGTCCCGGGCGGTTCCTGGAGCGGCTGCTGGCGCGTCTGGGTGACGCCGGGCGAGTCCGAGCCTGGGTGCTGTCGCTGGACGGCCGCGCCGCGGCGGCGGAACTGCAGCTGGACGACGGCGAGACCCTGTCCGCCCTGCGCGCCGATTTCCGCCAGGCGCTGCAGCAGGATTCGCCTGGCAGCTATCTCAACTGGAAGTTGCTCGAACATCTGTTCACCGAGCGCGACGGACTCTACCGCATGGGCCCAGGCGCAAATGCCTACAAAGCCCGCTGGCAGGTCACCGCGCAGCCCCTGCAACGCCTGCTCGTATTCAACGCCACGATCGCCGGCCGCGCCGCCTGGGTCGCCAGCCGCTGGCGGCAAGCGCTGGCCGAACGGCCGCCTAAGGATTGACCGGACTGCCGTAGCGCTCCAGCCTGCGCCGGAGGCCCGGCAAGGGGAAACCCAGCGCATAGGCGCGCTCCGCCTGCCGGCGGGCCGCGTCGATGTCACCACGTTCCAGATACAGAAGGCCGAGGTTGTAATGCGCCTCGGCATAGCTGTCGTCGATCCGGATCGCCTCGAGAAACTGTTTCTCCGCGTCGTCGGCCCGCCCGGCCTGAGTCAGG
>RFHQ01000078.1 GCA_003695765.1 Gammaproteobacteria bacterium | reverse complement strand
GCAGGGTGTATCGATTCATCTCCATATCTCTCCGTCAGTCGGCCGGCATGCCGGGACGCCACCAGCCGATGATCGCCGGCAGCAGGACCAGAGTTGCCAGGCCGGACAGGGCCATGATCGAGGCCATGAACGCGCCGACGGTCACGTAGGGCACCAGCGGCGCGAGGAACAGGGGCGTGAAACCGAGCGCGATCACGATCGCGTTGCGGGCGATCGCGCGTCCCGGTTCTTCGAAGATCTCCTGCGCAGCCTTGCTGAAAGAGCCGCAGGCGGCGTACAGCGAGCGCATCCGCTGAAGGAAATGGATCGCGAAGTCGATCGACAGGCCCAGCGTCAGCGAGGACAGCACGGCGATCGGCATGTCGTAGTCCTTGCCGATCCAGCCGATCAGGCCGTAGACGGCGACGATCGTCAGCGTCAGCGGCAGCATGGCCAGCAGGCCAAAGCGCAGCGAGCGGAACAGCAGCCACATCATCGCGAACACGACCAGGAATGCGCCCAGCAGGCTGCGCAGCATGCCGCGCACCATTTCCCGCTGCCAGACGACGTTGATATAGGTCTTGCCGGCCCAGCGGGCATGCAGGCCGGGCGGCAGCGGGTGGTCCGCCAGCCAGGCCGCCAAGGCGTCGGTCACGGCGCTCATGTGCTGGTTGTCGCCGCTGGTCAGTTGCAGCCAGAGGGATGCGCTGCGCAGGTCCGGCGTGACCATGTGCCAGAGGTCCTGTGGACGGTGCGAGGACTGGTACTGAAGCAGGGTCTGGGCGACGCCGGCGGCGCTGTCCGGTATCCGGTAGTCTGCGGGATCGCCGCCATGCAGTTCGCGATTGACGACCTTGACCACGTCGGGCAACGCGCTGGCCTTGCCGACCCGGCCGGTGGCCGCGAGCACCGACTGCAGCCGTTCGATCAACGCCAGCGCCGACGGATCCTGGAAGTACCGGGATCGCTCCCGGAATTGTTCGGCCTGCGACAACAGGGCGTCCAGTGCATCGGCCGCGTTGCCGGCGGCTGCGAACAGTGCGTCGTCGACCGCGGCGATGAACTCGTCCAGCGCGCCGCCGGGCGCCAGCGTTGCCAGTTGCCCGCGCAGGCCGGACACATCGCTGCCGGCCGCAGCCGCGCTGTCCAGCAGCTGCCCGGCGGCATCGCGAAAAGCCGCCAGCGCCGCGGGATCGTCGTGTTCGAGCACCAGGAAGGCATCGTAGGTGCCGGCGAAATGCTCGTTCAGCACGCGGTCGGCCACGCGGATGCGGTGGCTTTCCTTGAACCAGCGTACCGGGTTGTCGTTGATCTCGATGCGCAGGATGCCGGCTGCGCTGAGCGCAGCGACCAGCAGCGCCAGGCTCGCGATCAGCCGCCCCTGCCCGAAGGCAAAGCGGCCGGTCCGCCGCAGACCGCGCGCCAGCGGCGAGTCCAGCGATTCAGCGGGCCGGCGGGCCTTGAGCGCGGCCAGGCTGTCCGGCTTCAGCCGCACGACATAGGCGGGAATGAACAGGATCGTCAGCAGGAAAGCCAGCAGGATGCCGAAGGCAACAAACGCGCCGAAGACCTGCACCGGAGGAATCGGCGTCAGTAGAAGCGATGCGAAACCGACCGCCGAGGTCAGCGACGTGAACAGCATCGGGCGGTATAGCTGCGCGATGACCTGCCGAATGGCGGCCGCTGCCCCCTCATCGTGCCGGTAACGGTCGACGAATTCGGACATGATGTGCACCGAGTCGACGACTGCGATCGGCATCAGGAAGATCGGGATCATCGAGCTCATGATATGCACGGTGAAGCCGAGACCGATCAGCAGGCCCATCGTGGCGATCACCGTGACCATGGCGACGATCATCGGCGCGACGATCAGCTGCCAGCTGCGGAAGAAGTACCACATCAGCAGGAAGATCATCAGGCCGGCCAATGGCGCCGAGATGCCCATCTGAATGAACATCTCGACGCCGAAGGTGTCTTCGGCGACCGGCAGGCCGGTGATGTACAAGGCGTCGTCGCCGACGATCCCGTCCGCGAGTGCCTCGATCTGTTGGGAGATCCGGTAACTGAGATCCTTGCTCTCGATCGGGACATAGATCGCGGCCGCCTGGCCGTCGCCGGAAACGAGCGTGTCCTTCAGCAGCGGCAGCCGATCGACCTGCTGGCGGATCCTCAGGGCTTCGGCGTCGCTGGTCGGTGGCTCCTTCATCATCCACTCGAAGCGGATTGCGCCGTCGCGAGCCTGGCGGATGTTGTCCGCGGTCGCGAGCGACATCAGGTCGGGGCGGATCACGCCATCGAGTTCGAGGATGGCCTGCGTCAATCGGTGGAGGGCAGTCAGGCTGGCCGCGTTGTAGATGCCCTGCGGGTGCTGCTCGTTCACCAGGCCGACGACGATCGCATCGTGCAGGCCGAAGCGTTGTTCCACGCGGTCGTTGAACACGCGCTCCGGCTGGTCGCCCGGCAGCATGTTCTCCGGATCGGTATCGATATGGATGCGCGGAAACTGGGCGATCGCCAGCACGGCGATCAGACCGGTCAGCCAGAACAGTCCGCGTGGATGGCGGGTCGCGAACTCGGTCGCCCGCTGCGCGGCGCCGGATTTGCCAGGCCTTGCCATATGGTCTTCCCCCGGGTCGTGGCCGGCCTATTAAATTAGTAGCCACTAAAAAAGTCAAGACTAAATCAGGGTTGACTAATTTAGAGGTATTGATTAGCCTACGACGCAGGCAGGAACGGATGCTTCAGCGATGGTGGCTCAGCCCGACCGGTCTGCCATGGCGGCAGGCGGCTCATTGGACGCAATGCGCGCGCATGCGGCCGAGGCGGCGCGCCTGATGAAGGCGCTCGGCAACGAGAACCGGCTGCTGGTGCTGTGCACGCTCTGCGATGGCGAGATGTCGGTCGGCCAGCTGAACCAGCGGGTGGATCTCAGCCAGTCGGCGTTGTCACAGCACCTCGCCGTGCTGCGTCGCGACGGTCTGGTGCGCACCCGCCGGCAGTCGCAGACGATCTACTACTCCCTCGCCGACGGGCCGGCGCGGCAGGTCATCGATCTGCTGCACGGCATCTACTGCGGCCCGCCACAAAAATAGTGTCAGAGATGATTGTTGGTGTCAGACACGAATTGAGGCGCGCGGAAAATCATCTCTGACACCAATTTTCAGTCGAGCTGGAGCCAGTCGGGCAGGGCGAGACCGCGCTCGGCCAGAAAGGCGCGATTGAACAGCCGCGCGCGGTAGCGCATCGCGCCGTCGCAGAGGATGGTCACGATCACATGGCCCGGACCCAGTTCGCGGGCGAGGCGCACGGCCCCGGCGACGTTCACGCCCGTGGAGCCGCCCAGCGACAGCCCCTCGCGGCGGATCAGGTCGTAGACCAGCGGAATCGATTCCTCGTCCGGGATCCGGTAAGCCCGGTCGATCGGCGTGCCCTCGAGATTGTCCGTGATGCGCGAGTTGCCGATCCCCTCGGTGATCGAACTGCCCTCGGCCTTCAGCTCCCCGTGCACGTAGTAGTTGTACAGCGCCGAGCCGGTCGGGTCGGCCAGTCCGATGACCACACCCGGCCGCCGCGCTTTCAGGGCCCGCGCGATGCCGGCCAGGGTCCCGCCGGTGCCGACCGAGCAGATGAAGGCGTCGATCCGCCCGCCGGTCTGCTCCCAGATCTCAGTACCGGTCGTGCGCTCGTGCCACGCCCGATTGGCGGTGTTGTTGAACTGATTGGCCCAGATCGCGCTGCCCGGGTCGCGTTCGTTCAGTTCCGCCGCGATGCGCTCCGAGACCTTGGTGAAATGGTTCGGATCCTTCAGCGGCACGGCCGGCACCAACTCGACCCGCGGGCCGTAGGACTTCAGCGTGTCGATCTTGTCCTGGCTCTGGTTGTCGGGCATGACGATCACGGTCTCGTAGCCCAGGCAGTTGCCGACGACGGCCAGCCCGATGCCGGTATTCCCGGCCGTGCCCTCAACGATCGTGCCGCCCGGCCGCAGCAGGCCACGCGCCTCGGCGTCGCGCACGATGCCGAGCGCGGCCCGGTCCTTGACCGAGCCGCCGGGATTCATGAATTCGGCCTTGCCGAGAATCTCGCAGCCGGTCTCGTCGGAAAGATGGTTCAGGCGGATCAGCGGCGTGTTGCCGATTGCGCCGATGGTGTCGGGGAAGCTGTCGTGGCTCATGCCTGCGGTCGTCGTCCTTCTGTCAATGCCGTTCCAGCGCCGCGAGCTGTTCCGCCTGGTGTTCGGCGATCAGCGGCTCGACGAGCAGGTCCAGGTTGCCTTGCAAGACCTCGTCGAGCTTGTACAGCGTCAGGTTGATGCGGTGATCGGTGACCCGTCCCTGCGGGAAGTTATAGGTGCGGATCCGCTCCGAGCGGTCCCCGGAACCGACGAGGCTGCGCCGCTCGGCTGCTTGCGCCTGCTGCTGGCGCCGCTGTTCCTCGTCCACGAGCCGCGCTTGGAGCAGCGCCATGGCCCGCGCCCGGTTCTTGTGCTGCGAGCGCTCGTCCTGGCATTCCACGACGATGCCGCTCGGCAGGTGCGTGATGCGTACGGCCGAGTCGGTCTTGTTGACGTGCTGGCCGCCGGCGCCCGATGCCCGGTAGGTGTCGATGCGCAACTCGGCCGGGTCGATGTCGATGGCCTCGACCTCGGCGATCTCCGGTAACACCGCGACCGTGCAGGCGGAGGTGTGGATCCGCCCCTGCGCCTCGGTCGCCGGCACCCTTTGCACCCGGTGCGCGCCAGACTCGAACTTCAGGCGCGAGTAGGCGCCACGCCCCTCGACCCGGCTGATGACCTCCTTGAAGCCTCCGTGCTCGCCTTCGCTGGCGCTGATGATCTCGATCTGCCAGCCGCGCTGTTCCGCATAGCGGCTGTACATCCGGAACAGGTCCCCGGCGAACAGCGCGGCCTCATCGCCACCGGTGCCGGCACGGATCTCGAGATAGATGTTCGCCTCGTCGCGCGGATCCCTGGGCAGCAGCAGCTTTTGCAGCTCGGCTTCGAGCCGCGCGAGCCGCGCGGCGGCCTCGGCCTTTTCCTCGGCGCCGAGCGCGCGGCTGTCCGCGTCCGCCTCGGCCAGCATTTCTTCGGCCGCCTGCGCGTCGGCCTCGGCCCGCTGGTAGTCGCGCATCAGCGCTGCCACCGGCTCCAGTTGCGCATACTCGCGCGACAGCTCGCGAAAGCGCGGCTGGTCGGCGATGACCGCCGGATCGGACAGCAGCTGGCCCAGTTCCTCTGAGCGCTGCACCAGTTGTTGCAGTTTGTCGGCGATGCTCGGCTTCACACGGGCTATTATCCCTGCTTATGCCTTCAGTCACGAACAGGCGCCGGGCAGGGACCATCGGCGCGGGGCTGGCGCTGCTGGCGGCCGCCTGTGCGCCGGTGGTCCGCGATGCCGCGCGCGCCCCGGCCTATGTGCCGGATGCCGGCTACCACCTGGTGATGGCGGAGATCGCGATCCAGCGCGGCCAGTATCTCACCGCAGCGCAGGAATATCTGACGGCGGCCGAACAGAGCCGGGATTCGGCCACCGCCCGTCGCGCCACCGAGTTCGCCTTCGATTACGGTTTCGACCGCTTCGCGCTGCGCTGCGCGCAACGCTGGGCCGAACTGGAGCCGGACAGCACGGTCGCCTGGGAATACCTCGGCCGGCTCAGGCTGCGACGTTACGACGAGCCCGGCGCCCGGCGGGCCTTCGCGCGGGTGCTAGGCCCGCCGGCGCAGCGCAGCGGCGACGATTACCTGGCGCTGGAAGCCGACCTCGCGGAGGAAGGCAATGCCGCCGATGTCCTGCGCCTGCTGCAGCGCCTGGAAGCCGGGGGCAGGCGCAGCCGCGGCTGGCGGCTGGCGACGGCGCGCGCGGCGTTGCGAGCGGGCCGGATCGCGCTGGCGCTCCGCTATGCCGGGGCGCTGGCCGCCGATGACGGCGAACTGCAGGCGCAGCTGCTGGTCGCGCGCAGCCTGGAGGCGGCCGGCGACGCCGACGCCGCGCTGAACTACCTGCAGGCCGCAGCCGCGCGAACGCGGGCCCCGGCGCTGGAACTGGAGTTCGTGCGCCTGCTGGCCGCCAGCCGCCGGGAGGCCGCCGCGCTGGAAGTGCTCGGCCGCCTGATCGAGCGCGACGGGCCGCAGCCGGAGCTGTTGCGGATGCGCGCGCTGATCCGCATCGGCCTCGGCGAGCTGGACGCCGCCGAGACCGACCTCAATGCCGCGGCCGCGTCGGGGCAGGATCTGTACGAGACCTTCTACCTGCTCGGCGAGATCGAGGCGGCGCGCGGCGCGTACGAAGCCGCGATCCGTCACTATGCCCGTATCGGTGCCGGCGGCTACCTGCTGCCTGCGCAGTCGCGCATGGCGGACATCGAGATCGCGCGCGGCCGCCCGGAGGAGGCGCTCGAGCGGCTCGAAGGCTTCGCCCAGGAGTACCCGCGTTATCACTATGCGATGCTGGAGATGCGTGCCGCCGTGCTGCTCAGGCTGGGCCGGCGCGAGGCCGCGCTGGCGCTGTACGACGAGATGCTGCGCTTGAAGCCGCCGACACCCGGCCTGCTGGTGAACCGCGGCATCCTGCTGGACGGGCTCGGTCGCCGCGACGCCGCGATCGGCGCGATGCGCGAGGCCGTGCAGCTTGCCCCCGATGACGCCGATGCCCTGAATTCGCTCGGTTACACGCTGGCGCTCGGCGGCGGCCGCAAGGCGCTCGAGGAAGCGCAGGGCCTGGTGCGCCTGGCCGTGAACCGGCGCCCCCGCAGTGCCGCGATTCTCGACAGCGCCGGCTGGGTCGCCTACCTGCGGGGCGAGCTGCCGGCCGCGCGCAGCTGGCTGCGCCTGGCCTGGGAGCGGCTGAAGGATCCGGAGATCGCCGCCCACTATGGCGAAGTGCTATTCCGGATGGGGGCGACCGGAGCGGCGAGGCGCATCTGGCAGGAGGCGCTGATCGACCATCCCGACAGCAAGCCGCTGCGGGACACGCTGGCGCGTTTCCCGCGATGAATCGCGCCGCTGCTTGCGCGCTCGGTCTCGCCTGCCTGCTGTCCGCGGGCTGCGCGCTGCGGCCGACCGTGCCGGGGACCACGGTGCGTTGGGCGCAGCGCGAGGCCGCGCTGCTGGCCTTGCCCGGATGGGAACTTCGCGGAAGGCTCGCGCTGCGCGCCGCGGACCGGTCCGGGCAGGGGCGCTTGCGCTGGCGGCAGCAGGCCGATCGAGGCTGGCTGCGCGTCAGCGGTCCGTTCGGCGCCGGTGCCTGGGAACTGCGCTGGGATCGCGACGCGGCGACGCTGATCACCGGCGACGGGGAACAGCGCAGCGCCGATGGCGGGCCGGCGGCGCTGGATCGCCTGCTCACGCGGCAGTTCGGCTGGCGGCTGCCGGCCGCGCAGGCCCGCTACTGGGTGCTCGGCATACCGGCGCCGGGCTCGGCGGCCCGCCAGCGATTCGGCCCCGACGGCTGGCTCGCGGGCATCGAGCAGGGCGGCTGGCGCATCGACTATGCCGGTTTCCGCGAGCGCGACGGCCACTGGATACCGCGCCGGCTCAGCATTCAGCGCGGCGGTTTCCGCCTGAAGCTGGTCGTGGACCACTGGTCAGTCATCGCGGCTGCACCGTGATGGTGCAATTGCGGCGATAGGGCCCGCATAGCAAAATAGGCTGCCGCCCGGTGCCGACAGCCACAGGGCTCGCCGCGCGGCCCGCTGGGGTGTAGCCAAGTGGTAAGGCAGCGGGTTTTGATCCCGCCATTCGCAGGTTCGAATCCTGCCACCCCAGCCAGTTTCCAGGCTTGCAGAAAGGCGCCGCCACCCGTGAACGACGCGAACTCCATTGTCATCCCCAACATGGCCGTATTCACCGGGAACGCCAACCCCGGGCTGGCGCAGCGCATTGCGCGGCACCTGATGCTGCCACTCGGCAAGATCCAGGTCGGTCGCTTCAGCGACGGCGAAGTCAATGTCGAGATCCTCGAAAACGTGCGCGGGCGCGATACCTATATCGTGCAGCCGACCTGTCCGCCGGTGAACGACAACCTGATGGAACTGCTGGTGATGGCAGACGCCTGCCGACGCGCCTCGGTGGCGCGGATCACCGCGGTGATCCCGTACTACGGCTACGCGCGGCAGGACCGCCGGCCGCGGGCCGCGCGGGTGCCGATCACCGCGCGCCTGGTCGCCGGCATGATCTCCGAGGCCGGCATCGACAGGGTGCTGACCGTGGACCTGCACGCCGACCAGATCCAGGGTTTCTTCTCGATTCCGGTCGACAACGTCTATGCGTCGCCGGTGCTGCTGGGCGATCTCTGGAAACAGGAATACCGCGACATGGTCGTCGTGTCGCCGGACATCGGCGGCGTTGTGCGCGCCCGGGCGATCGCCAAGCGCCTGGACGATGCCGACCTGGCCATCATCGACAAGCGGCGGCCGCGTCCGAACGAGGCGCAGGTCATGAACATCATCGGCGAGGTCCGCGGCAAGACCTGCGTGCTGATCGACGACATGGTCGACACGGCGGGCACGCTCTGCCAGGCGGCCGCCGCGCTGAAGGAGGCCGGCGCCGAGCGCGTCGTCGCCTATATCACGCACCCGGTCCTGTCCGGGCCGGCGGTCGAGCGGCTCACGCAATCGGTCATGGACGAACTGGTCGTCACCGACACGATCCCGCTGGCCGGCGAGGCGGCCGGCTGCGCGAAGATCCGCCAGCTCGGTGTCGCCGAACTGCTGGCCGAGACCATCCGCCGGATCAGCCTCGACGAGTCGGTCAGCTCCCTCTACGTGGATTGAGGCCGCTGGCGGTCTCCGCCGCCATCGGGTATGCTGCGCGGCCCCGTCAACGGACGCGCCGGGCCTGGTCGCAGGGCCTGGCGCCGATCAGTCGATCCCCGGAGGTGACCCATGTCCAAGGGCTTTGAACTGGTCGCGGAGTTCCGGGAGAATGCAGGGAAAGGTGCGAGCCGCCGCCTGCGTCGCCAGGGCAAGGTACCCGCGATCATCTACGGCGGCGGCAAGCCGCCACGCGCGCTGGCGTTCAACGCCGACGAGCTGCTGCACAAGATGGAGCAGGAGGCGTTTTTCTCCAGCGTCCTGACCGTGCAGGTCGGCGACAAGCAGCAGCCGGCGATCCTGAAAGATGTGCAGGTGCACCCGGCCAAGCGCCAGGTCCTGCACCTGGATCTGCAGCGCGTGATCGCGACCGAGAAGATCCGCATGTCGGTGCCGCTGCACCTGGTCAACGATGACATCGCGGTCGGTGTGAAGCAGGGCGGCGGCACGGTCTCGCACCTGATGACCGAGGTCGAGGTCTCCTGCCTGCCCAAGGATCTGCCCGAGTATCTGGAGCTGGACATCGCCAACCTCGGTCTGGACGAGATGCTGCACCTGTCCGACATCCCGCTGCCGGACGGTGTCGAGATCCCCGAGCTGGCGCAGGGCCCCGAACACGACCAGCCGGTCGTCTCGATCCACGTGGTCAAGGTGCAGGTCGAGCCGGAAGAAGGCGAGGAAGCCGCCGAGGGCGAAGCGCCGGAAGGCGAGGCTCCGCCGGCCGAGGAGCCGGGAGAGAAACCCGAGGGCGAGTGAGGCGGCGCCGCCCGAGCGGGCTCCCGAGGAAGCCGCGCTCCCGCGCGGCTTCTTTCTTTGCGATGATGGCGCGGTGAGCGAGGAGCTGAAACTGGTCGTCGGCCTCGGCAACCCCGGGCCGGAACATGCCCGCGACCGGCACAACGCCGGTTACTGGTTCGTCGACGAACTGGCGCGCCGCCACGGCGGCCACTTTCGTGCGGAGCGGCGCCTCCACGGCGACAGCTGCCAGTTGACGATCGACGGACAGGCCCTGCGCCTGCTGAAACCGACAACTTTCATGAACCACAGCGGCCGCTCGGTGCGCGCGGCGCTGGACTATTACCGCATCCAGCCGGCCGGGATGCTGGTCGTGCACGATGACCTGGACCTGCCGGCCGGGGTCGCGCGCTTCAAGCGCGGCGGTGGCCATGGTGGCAACAACGGCCTGCGCGACGTGATCGCGCATTGCGGGGCCGACTTCCTGCGCCTGCGAATCGGGATCGGCCACCCGGGGCACAAGTCGAAGGTGACGCAGCATGTGTTGCGCCCGCCGCGCCCGGAGGAACTGCCTGCGATCGAGAACGCGCTGGACGAGGCGCAGCGGGCCTTCGAGATCCTGCTGCGCGACGGACTCGAGCGCGCGACGACGGCCTTGCATACGGCCACGCCGCGGCCAGGCAACGACAGTGCCGGATAACCCGGTTTATTCATCTCTGAGACCAAATAAATGGTCTCAGAGATGATTTTCCGGGTCAGAGCGTCTCGCGGACCAGCGCGGCCCCGGCGGCGAGGCTGCGCAGCTTGCCGAGCGCGATGTCGTAAGGGATCGGGGTCATGCCGCAGTTCGTGCAGGGCAGGATCCGCTCCGGTTCGACATAACGCATCGCCGAGCGGATGGTCTCAGCCACTTCTTGCGGCGTTTCCACGCGGTCCGGCGTGACCGCGACGGCGCCGACCATGATGGTCTTGTCCGGCAGCAGGCTCATGACCTCGTGCGGCACGTGCGAGTCGGCACATTCCAGCGAGACCTGGTCGATGCTGCTGGCATTCAGCGCCGGGAAGATCCGCTCGTACTGCCGCCACTCGTCGCCGAGGGTTTCCTTCCAGCGCAGGTTCTCCTCGATGCCGTAGCCGTAGCAGATGTGCACGGCACGGATGCAGTCGAGCCCGTCGGCCGCCATCTCCAGGGCTTCGATGCCCCAGTCGTTGACGTCGTCGAAGAACACGTTGAAGGCCGGCTCGTCGAACTGGATCACGTCGGCGCCGGCCGCGACCAGCTCGCGCGCCTCGTCGTTCAGCAGCTGCGCGAAGGCCATGGCCATCTTCGGGCGGCTGCCGTAATACTCGTCGGCGATCGTGTCGCATATCGTCATCGGCCCGGGCAGCGTGAATTTCAGCCGCCGCTGCGTCAGGCTGCGCACGTACTCGAAATCTTCGAGGTGCACGGGCCGTGGCCGCGAGACCGGGCCGGTGACCGTCGGCACTTCCAGCTCGTAGCGGTTGTCGCGGATGCCCATGCGGGTGCGGCGCTGCTGGTCGATGCCGTCGATCCCCTCGAGGAAGGTGTGCACGAAATGCCGGCGGAACACTTCGCCGTCGGTCAGGATGTCGATCCCGGCTGCTTCCTGATGCCGGATCCATTCTTCTGCGGCCCGCCGCTGGCCTGCGCGCAGCGCCTCGCCGGACAGTTTCCAGTCGCCTTTCAGTTTTTCCGGCTCCGCCAGCCAGTCCGGGCGTGGCAGGCTGCCGGCAATCGTGGTCTCGAGCATCGCTGATCCCTCCGCAGCTGAACCCCAAGCATAGGAGCCGGGCAGTCCGCCCGCCGCTGCCGGCGGCGGGCGCGCCCGTGTCGTGGTCGTCGTGAACGCCCCTGCGGGCACTGCCCGTCGGTCGTGCATCGTCCCGAGCGAGCTCTGGCGTGCGGGGCCCGGTATCCGCCCCGTCCAGGGATCGCTATCATTCCCGCGCAATGGCGATTCGATGCGGCATCGTCGGCCTGCCCAACGTCGGCAAGTCGACCCTGTTCAATGCACTGACGGCGGCGGCGATCCCGGCCGAGAACTACCCGTTCTGTACGATCGACCCGAACGTCGGCATCGTACCCGTGCCCGATCCGAGGCTGGACCAGCTGGCCGAGATCGTGCGGCCGCAGAAAGTCGTGCCGACCACGGTTGAGTTCGTCGACATCGCCGGGCTGGTCGCCGGCGCGTCGCAGGGCGAAGGGCTCGGCAACCAGTTCCTGGCCAATATCCGCGAGACCCACGCGATCGCGCACGTCGTCCGCTGCTTCGAAGACCCGGACGTGACCCATGTCGCCGGCAGCGTCGACCCCCGGCGCGATGTCGAGGTCATCAATACCGAGCTGCTGCTGGCCGACCTGGGATCGATCGAAAAGGCGCTGGACAAGGCGACCCGCCAGGCCAAGACCGGCGACAAGCAGGACATCGCGCGCCGGGATTTCCTGCAGCGCCTGCGCGAGCATGTCGATGCCGGGCAGCCGGTGCGCCGCTTTGCGACCAGCAACGAACGCGAAGCCCGCGAATTGCGGCAGTTATTCCTGTTGACTGCCAAGCCGGTGATGTACATCGCCAATGTCGACGAGGCCGGCCTGGCCGGCAGCCCGGCGCTGGCCGAGCTCGAGGCGCTGGCCGCCGCGGAAGGTGCCGAGGTCGTGCCGGTCTGCGCGGCGCTGGAGGCCGAGATCGCGCAACTCGACGAGGCCGACCGGCGGGCCTTCCTGGACGACCTCGGACTCGAGGAACCGGGGCTGGCGCGGGTAATCCGCGCGGCCTATCGCCTGCTGGGGCTGCAGACCTTTTTCACGGCCGGCCCGAAAGAGGCGCGGGCCTGGACCGTGCGCCGCGGCGCGACCGCGCCGCAGGCCGCCGGCGAGATCCACACGGACTTCGAACGGGGTTTCATCCGGGCCGAGGTCATCGCCTTCGCTGACTACATCGCCTGCCGCGGCGAGCAGGGCGCCCGTGAGGCCGGCAAGCTGCGGCTGGAAGGCAAGGACTACCGGGTGGCGGAAGGGGATGTGATCCACTTTCGCTTCAACGTATGAGCGCGAGCGCCGGGCGCGCCGGCGTTGCCCTGCCCGCCCTGGTCGCGGCCGTCGCGCTGCTCGGGCTGGTCGCGGCCGCTGCTGCGGGGGAGATTGCGGGCCTGCCGCCGGCGACTCCGCCGTTCATCCCGCAGCGCGCGGAGATCAGCGTCGGCAACGACATCTTCGGCCGCGGCGGCCTGACGGACGACCATCGCACCCAGCAGCTAGTGCTGGCCCTGCCGCTGGGCGAGCGCTGGGTTACCGCGGTCGAGCACAGCATGCTGACGCTGGAGAAGGACACGGCGACGCCGGGGCGGCTCGACCAGCTCGCGGCTTCCGTCGGCTACCGCTTCGGCGGCAGCGATGGCGAGATGTCGGGCTGGTCGCTGCTGGCCGGCGCCGGCCTGCGCCGGGTCGGCAACTTCGGTGGCGCCCGGATTCAGAACGGCTTTCATCGCCTGTTCGATCAGCGCAGCATCGATCTGCCCTATGTCGAGACCCGGCAGACCGACGCCACCGGCTGGCTGCGCCTGGAACACTTCGCGCCGTTTCCCGGCGCGGGGAGCAATGTGCCCGGTGCCTGGCGTTTCGGCTATTGGGTGCAGGCCAGCGGCCTGGCCAGCAGCGACGGCCAGCAGGATGCGGCCCTGCTCGGTGCCCTGACCGCCAGCCGCGGCTGGTTCGGCGCCTGGCTGGGCCTGCGCGGCGACTGGCGCGAGGGCTACGATGCCGACCCGGTGCAACGCGAAGCGGCGCGCAACGACGCCGGCGGCTTCGTCGTCGTCGGGCTGCGGGCCGGACCCGTGCTGCTGGAGACCAGTCAGGGCTTTCAGCCGGACAAGGCCTTCGGCCGCCTGTCCTTCGTCGCCGATCTGCCGGCCGGCGACTGGCCGCGCCCGCCCGGTGGCGAATGGTCGCTGGCCGGCGGCTTCACGGTGCCGGAGCTGTACCTGGGCCTGCAGGGCCGGGGTCTCCTCTGCGGCTGGCTGCCCTGCAGCGAGCGGCGCCATTGGCGGGCGGTGCTGGATCTGCGCCGGGGCCAGCCGCCGCTGGACAGCGCCAACGACCGCTACCTCGATGCCTGGCAGTTCGGCGCCGGCCTGGAACTGGAAGTGGCGCCGGCCTGGCTGCCGCGCTGGCTGACGCTCTTCGGCTCCGCTGGCGCCGGCTGGCGCAGTGAGCAGTTGAAGGGCGACCGGTACCTGACTGGCGCGGCCAGCGAGCGCGTCGGCCGCGCCGTCGGCTTCGGGGAGCTGGGCCTGCGCGCCAGCACGATCGGCATCGGCCGGCACTGGGGCTTCCGCATCCAGGCGGCGCTGAGCGGCTGGCTGCCCGCCGGCTCGAAACGCGTGTCGCTGGCCGGGCGGAGCGAGCGCCTGCAGGAACCGGGCATCGCCTTGCTGCTCGGCGGCGTCATCGAGTTCCGGCCCTGAGTGTTAGGATCGGTGCATGCCGTCGCGTCCCCCGGTCATGCTGATCTGCGCCGATACCGATACCGGTTATCGCCTGTCGCAGTTGCTGCGCCGGGACGATCGCCGCGTGATCGCGCTGATGCGCCGGCGGGCCGACGACTCGCTGATCCGCAAGCTCGGTTGCGAGATCGTGCCGGCCGACCCGACCGACCGCGACGAGATGTTCGCGATCATGGCGCGCTTCGCCGGCGAGCAGCCGGAG
>RFHQ01000077.1 GCA_003695765.1 Gammaproteobacteria bacterium | reverse complement strand
CCAGACCTCCACCAGCAGGCCGGCCCAGATGGCGAGCACGAAGGGCCGGCATTGCCCGAGGCTCTTCGCCATCGCCGCGTTGATCTCGTCGTTGGAGCCGGTGGTCGCCAGCGCGTGGATGCCGCTGGCATAGGGCCCGATGAAACGCCGGATCATGATGCCGCAGAACACCAGGCCCGCGAACACGACCAGCTTCGCGCCGACCCAGGGGAACTGCCCGAGGCTGCCCCAGGCAAAGGAAACGCCGACGGAAATCAGCAAGTAGACGACCAGCACCACGCGGAACCAGTAATCGACCTTGGCCACGGTCTTGCCGAGATCGGAGCCCTCCTGCAGGTGCACGGTCAGCACCATCGCCAGCCAGGCGGGACCGAGCAGGACGATCCCGACCATCTGCCAGGTCGGGTGCGGCACCCCCTTGAACTCGCTGAGTATGCCTCCGACTGTCAGCATCAAGGACATGCAGATGCGCGGCACCAGGTCGAGATTGACCATGATCTTCGCCGCGGTCGCGCGGGCGGGATCCGACAGGCTCGGGTCGATGACCATGCCGCTGGAATAGAAGACGCCGAGATCGGCGCCCAGCCAATAACAGAACAGCAGCAGGTGCAGGATCAGGAACAGGTCGTGCAGGTCCATCGTCGCCTCCCCTCGAGGACCGGGATCACCGCCGCGCCGGCCGAACCGCCCCTGCGCAGTCCAGCTCGACGGCGCGCCGGCGGTTCAGAGATTTTCCAGGATGTGCTCGGCCGAACTCACCTTGAATTCGCCCGGTGCCTCCACGTACAGCTGCTCGACCACGCCGTCGTTCACGACGATGGCGAAGCGCTGGCCGCGGGTGCCCATGCCGAAGCCGCTGGCATCCAGTTCCAGTCCCAGCTGGCGGGTATAGTCCGCATTGCCATCGGCCAGCATCAGCACGTCGTCGCCAGCACCCTGGGCCTTGCCCCAGGCGTCCATCACGAAGACGTCGTTGACGGCCAGACAGGCGATCGTGTCGACGCCCTTGGCCTTGATGGCGGCGGCGTTCCGAATGAAGCCCGGCAGGTGCTTCGCCGAACAGGTCGGCGTAAACGCGCCCGGTACCGAGAACAGCACGACACGCTTGCCGCCAAACAATTCCTCGCTGCTGATCTTGCCCGGCCCGTCGCCGGTCATGATGCCGAATTCGCCCGCGGGCATGCGGTCTCCGACCTTGATCGTCATGGCGTTCCTCCGTCCGTTGTTCTGCTGCGTGATCGGGCCGCTATTCTAACCCTGTTCCTGCGGACCGCGCCCGGCCATCCGGCCACTGGCCCCGCAGCGGTCGCAGGGTCTCAATCGAGCAGCGCCAGCGACAGTGCCGGCCAGAAACTGACGGTGACCAGTCCCAGCAGCATCAGCAGCAGGAAGGGCAACATCGCGCGGCAGATCGTCCAGAAATTCTCGCGGAAAGCCGTCATGGCGACGATCAGGTTCAATCCCAGCGGCGGCGTCAGATAGCCGATCTCCAGGTTGACCACCATGATGATGCCGAAATGCACGGAATCGATCCCCTGCGCCGCCGTGATCGGCTGCAGGATCGGCGCGAGGATCAGGATTGCCGAGCCGATGTCCATGACACAGCCGAGCAACAGCAGGAACAGGTTGATGCCGAGCAGGGTGGCGACCGGGTCGTCCAGCCGCGCCGCCAATGCGCCGACCAGGAGTTCCGGGACCTGCTGGTAGGTCAGGAAGACATTGAGGCTCAGCGCCATCATCAGCACCGGAAACAGCGAGCCCAGCAAGCGCGTGGTTTCGCCGACGACGGCATAGAAATCGGCAGCTCCGAGTTCGCGGTAGACCAGCAATTCCACGATCAGCGCATAGACCACGGCCACCGCGGCCGACTCCGTGGCGGTGAAATGTCCGGAATAGATCCCGCCGAGAATCAGCAGCGGCATGCACAGCGCCCAGATGCCCTCGCGCAAGGCGCGCCAGGCCTCACCGCGGTCCCAGGCCCCGGCGCGGCGCCGCCAGTGGCGCAGCAGCGCGTAGCCGACCATCAGGCTGGTCAACAGGAGCGCCGGCCCGACGCCGGCGATGAACAGATCCGCGATCGAGGTCTGGGTCATGACCCCGTAGAGGATCAGCGGGATGCTCGGCGGCACGATGATGCCGAGCGTACCGGCCGCGCACAGGGCGCCCAGAGCAAAGGATTTCGAGTAGCCGGCCTCAAGCAGCGCCGGGTACATGACGGCGCCGACGGCCAGCAAGGTCACCGTCCCGGAACCCGACACGGCGGCGAACAGGGCGCAGGACAGGACCGTCGCGATCGCGAGCCCGCCCGGTACCGGCGCGCTGACCACCCGCATCAGCCGGATCAGGCGCTCCGCCATCGCGCCGCGCGCCATCAGGTTGCCGGCCAGGATATACAGCGGAATCGACAACAGTACGTCCCGGTTCGCGGCATCCCAGGCATCGACGACCAGGTTGCCCAGGCGGCCGTCGCCCCAGGCCAGGTAGGCGTAGGCCGTGGCGACGCCCAGCAGCACGAGCAGGTTCTGCCGCAGCAGCAACAGCAGCAGCAGCAACGCCGCAAGGCCGAAGCCGGCGATCACCGGCGCTCCGCCTCGCCGCGGGCCGGGACCGGCGGCAGCGCAGCGGAGCGCGGGCGCAGCGCCGGGTAAGCGGCGTACAGCGCATGGCGCAGCGCCACCAGCGCGAAGGCCAGCGGGATGACCGCCTGCACCGGCCAGACCGGGGTCCGCAGGACCGTCGACCGCTCGCCGAGTTGCCAGCTATCGAACACGACGCCGGCGGCCACGGTCGCGAAACCGATGCAGAACAGCGCCATCAGCGCGTCGGCGATGCGCTCCAGCCAAGGACGCCAGGCCGCCGGCAGCCAGCCGTCCGCGAAACGCGGGCGCAGGTGAGCGCCACTGGCCGAGGCCAGTCCCAGGCCGAACATGACAACGACGAGATTCGCGTAGACGCCGGCCTGGCGCGCCCAGTGCAAACCGGCTCCGGTCAGCTCGCGGCTGACGACGTCGGCGAAGACCACGGCGATCACCGCGCAGAAGGCGATGAAGGTGACAGCCCGTTCGACGCGGCTGCAGCCCGCCAGCCAGGATTGCGCGAGCCGCCGACCGCGGCTCACCGGCATTGCCCTACCTTATATAACACCTTAACCATCGTCTATTTCTTTTTATTTTATATAGCTTTTTGCTCAACCTTCGGGATCAGCCAGCTGACAAAGAGCGCGGACAGCAGCTGGGTCACGCCGACGGCCAGGAACACCGGCGCATAGCCGAAGTCTTCGCTAAGCCGGCCCGCCGCGGCATTGAAGAACATGCCACCGAAGGCGCCGACGGCGCCGAACAGGCCCCAGCTCGTGCCGACCAGCCGTGCCGGATACAGGTCGGCCGGCAAGGCGAACAGATTCGCGGCTTTGCCCTGGATCGCGAACATCGCCAGCGCGATCAGAGCCAGTGCGACATAGGCGGAGCCCACCCTCACGGCCGGCAGCGTCAGCAGGACCAGCAGCGCGCCCGACCAGATCAGCAGCTTGCGCGAGCGGTCGAGCGACAGGCCGCGGTCGATCAGCCGGGTACCCGCCCAACCGCCGGCCAGGCTGCCGAGGTCGGCGGCCAGGAACGGGATCCAGGCGAACAGCGCGATTTCGCGAATGTCGAAGCCCCGTGCCTGCGCCAGGTACAAGGGCAGCCAGGATACGTAGAAATAGAAGGCGCCATCGTTGCAGAACCGGCTGAGCATCAGGCCCCACATCTCGCGCTGTCGCAGCAGGCGCCGCCACTCCGGGCTCTGGCCTTCGGCCGGCGCCGCGGCATCGTCGTCGCGGCCGGCGAGAATCAGCTGGCGCTCGGCTTCGCCCAGGCCGGGGTGGCTCGCCGGCGGCCGGTACAGCGCCAGCCAGATCCACAGCCACGCGAATCCCGCCAGGCCCGGCACGATGAAGGCCGATTGCCAGCCGAAGTTGATGATCAGCCAGCCGAGCAAGGGCGGCGAAACCAGCGCGCCGAGACCCGGTCCAACCGTGACGATGCCGACCGCCAGGCTGCGCTCGGAACGCGGGAACCATTCAGCGACCGCCTTCAGCGCCGCCGGGAAATTGGCCGCTTCGCTGAGACCGAGCAGCGCGCGCAGCCCGAGGAAGCCGACGAAGCCGCGCGCAGCCGCGCAGGCGATGCCGGCCAGGCTCCAGGCGACGACGGCAATGCTGAATGCCCGGCGCGTGCCCAAGCGGTCGATCACCGGACCGGCGAACAGGTGCCCCAGCGCATAGGCGAACAGGAAAGCCGAGACGATCAGGCCGAACTCGGTGTTGCTGAGCGCGAACTTCTCGCTGATCACCGGTCCGGCGACGGCGAAGGCCTGCCGATCGATGTAATTGACCGTGGTGATCAGGCACAACAGGATCGCGATTCGCCAGCGGACCCGCCCTGCGCGCGCTCCAGCAGCCGACACCGGCACCGGCGGTCCTCAGCGCCGCACCGCTGCGTGCGGCCCGGCGGTCCAGCCGGTGCCCTGCAGCGCCTGCTGCGCCCAGTTCAACGGGGCATCTTCCAGCGGCACTGCGAGCGCGGCGTTCCAGCGGTTCAGGAAACCGAACAGCGCGATCACCGCTGTCAGTTCCAGTATCTGCTGCTGGTCGAAGTGCCGCCCCAGTTCGGCGAACTCGGCATCGCCGACTGCAGCGGGGCTCTGGCTGGCCAGCTGCGCATAGCGCAGCGCGGCGCGCTCGGCCGCCGTGAACAGCTCGCTGGTCTCGAACTCCCAGGCCGCCTCGATCCGCTCCCTGGCGACACCGTCCTGCGCGAGCCCGTAGGCATTGTGCGCCATGCAATAGCGGCAGCCGGCGGCGCTACTGGCGATCAGTCCGACCAGGCGCTTCAGTTCCATGTCCACGGTCCCCGGCGCATAAATGGTCCGGACCAGGCCCAGCACCGCCTGCAGCAGCGCCGGCCAGCGCGCCATGATCAGCGCATCGTTCGGCGTGAAGCCCATGCTGTCGCGGGCGAACTCGATGGCTGCCCGGGCCTCGGCCGTCAACTCTTCCGGCGATGCCGGCGGCAGTCGGTACATCTGTTCCTCCCCGGTTTGTCAGTCCTCAGTAAGGCAGGACCTCGCCGTCGTAACCGAGCACCCGCCCGAGCTGTTCGGGTCGCAGGGCCGCGATCACCCGGCGCACGCCGCGAACTGCATCGGCAGGCTCCAGCGGCGCTTTCGGACCCCCCATCTCGGTCCGGGCCCAGCCCGGATGGATCGCCACCGCGAGCACACCCTGCGGCGCGAGATCGATCGCCATCGACCGCATCACGGCATTGACGGCCGCCTTGCTCGAACGGTACGCGTACAGGCCGCCGCTGGTATTCAGCTCCATGCTGCCGACGATGCTCGTCAGGGTCACGATCTTCTTCTGGCGGCTGGCCAGCAGCTGCGGCAGGAAGGCTTCGGCCATGCGCGTCGGACCGAATACGTTGACGCGCATGACCTCCGCCCAGTCGTCGTAGTCCAGCGAACCGAAACTCTGCGCCGCCAGGCCGCGCTCGGCGAAGCTGTG